>JAKQBO010000002.1 GCA_029559515.1 bacterium | reverse complement strand
TCCGCTACCCCAGGCCCAGCCCCCAAACTTTAAAGTATCAGGGTCGATATAAACACCGTAAGGCGAGCTGTCAGCCGCTGTGCCGGCCAGGCTAATCCAGCCACTCCAGCCATCGCCATGATTTAAGGCTCGCGCCCAGCCACTGAGCTTAAAAGTATCTGGATCTAAAATAGCCATGCAGTCATTGTCTTCTGGACAGGGATCCGAGGGGGGCTCTCCAGCGATACTCTGGTGAAAAGTAATCCAGCCAATGTTTTCAGACCAAATATAACCGCTCAGTTTCATTGTTTCCGGATTAATGTTTAGCCCATAAGGCACTTCTGTCCCCGGATCAATATTACTAAAAGAAATCCAGCCGATATTTTCAGACCAAGCCCAACCATTTACATTAACAGTTAAAGAAGAACCGGAAACCTCAATGCCTCTTCCTTGGATTAAACTAATGATGGTTACCCCTAGAATACAAAACAAGACGACCAAAAGGCCGCCTAATATTCTTTTTCTATTATTTAAAACCCGAACCAAAAAACTCATTTAAAATAAAGCCTTATTGGGCTTTGATCTCAAAATTATTAAAACCATTCTAGCATAAATCAGGCTTGCAAACAGCCTGTTTTTATTATATATTAAAAGACATTATGAGTAAAACCCTAAAAGACAAAACTAACCTTATTCCGCCCCTAACCGAGGGCGAACTGGTTGAGGGTCGAATTATCGGCTTCGGCCGGTCGGCTCTGTATATCGACCTCAGCCCTCGCGGAACCGCCATGGTCTACGGCCGAGAATTTTATGACGTAAAAAACGCCCTAAAGGAATTGAAGATCGGCGATACTATCTCCGGTGAAATCATTCAAGCCGAAAATGAAGAAGGCTACCCGGAGATGTCTATCAAGCGCGGTTTCCGCCAAAAAATATGGGAAGACTTAATCCAGAAAAAGGAAGGCGGCGAAACCATCGAAGTTAGGGTGGCTGGAGCCAATAAGGGAGGCCTGATTGTAAAAATTGAAGATATCCAGGCTTTTCTGCCGGCCTCTCAGCTTTCTTTTGAACACTTCCCCCGAGTCGAAGATGCTGACAAAAACAAAATTCTGGGCAAGTTGGAAGATTTAGTCGGACAGACCTTAAAAGTCAAAGTCCTTGATTTAGGCCAGAAAGAAGAAAAGCTTATTCTTTCAGAAAAGCTGGAAGAGATGGCCAAGACCAAAGAAACCTTAAAGAAGTACCAGAAAGGCGACCTGGTTGAAGGAGAGATAACCGGTTTGGCCGATTTCGGTGCCTTTATTAGATTTGGCACCAACAACCTGGAGGGCTTGATCCACATCTCCGAGCTCGACTGGGGGCTGGTCAAGCACCCCTCTGACATTGTTAAAGTCGGACAAAAAGTCAAGGCTAAAATTGTTGATATTGGCCGAGACGGCCGCGTTTCCCTCTCGTTAAAGATGGCCCGCCCTGTCAAACGAAAAGAAGAAATGAAGCCGAGAGAAGAAGCCAAGGAACCCTTAACCAAGAAGAAAGAAACAGCTACGAATAAAGCAGCTGTTAGTAAAAAGATAACTAAAGTTAGAAAAACTGAAAAAAAAGATGAGCCAAATGATTAAAAAAATTGGCCTGATTCTGGTCATTCTTTTAGCTGTTTCGGCCACTTTTTCTCTGTTTACGCCGGTCGCGAAAGAGGCCCCGGAAACTATCAGCTTGAATCAGCTGGCCCGACAGGTCCAAGACGGTCAGGTGGCCAGAATTACCGTTATTGAAGACTCAATTGAAGTTCTCTACCGAGATGACACTAAAGCTGTTTCCCGAAAAGGCGCTGAAACTGATTTAACCCAGCTTCTAGCCAGCTACGGTGTAACCTCGGAGCAGCTACATGACGTCGATCTGGTTTTTGAAGAGCTGCCGGTTGAGTTTGGTTCGGTTTTGTTTCCCCTGTTGATATTAATTCTGCCCGCCATACTGATTATGGTGTTTTTCTTGACGATTTTTCGCCAGGCCAAGGGCAGCGTTAACCAGACCATGTCTTTTCTTAAGTCCCCCGACCAAAAGTTTGTCGCTCAGAAGAAGAAGGAAAAAGTTAGTTTTGAAGACGTAGGCGGGCTGGAAGAGGTAAAGAATGAGCTGGAAGAAATTCTTGATTTTTTAAAGAAGCCAGAAAAATTCATTAATATGGGAGCGAAGATACCCCGCGGGGTATTGTTAATTGGTGCCCCCGGTTCGGGCAAAACCCTGCTGGCTCGAGCCATTGCCTCGGAAGCCGATGTCCCCTTCTATTCCATATCCGGATCTGAGTTCGTCGAGATGTTTGTCGGCGTCGGATCCCGCCGGGTGAAAGATCTCTTCGAAAAGGCCAAGCGCAGCCAGCCGAGTATCGTCTTTATCGATGAGCTTGATGCTATTGGCCGCACTCGCGGCATCGGCTGGGGTGGCGGAAACGATGAGAGAGAGCAGACCCTGAACCAGATTCTAGTCGAAATGGACGGCTTCCGCCGAGAAGAAAAGGTAATTGTTTTAGCCTCAACCAACCGGCCTGACGTTCTTGATCCGGCCCTACTCCGGCCGGGACGCTTTGACCGAAGAGTGGTTACCGATTTGCCCGATCTGAAGAATCGAGTCCAGATTCTGAAAATTCACTGCCGCAACAAGCCTCTAGCTAAAGATGTTGACTTAAATGAAATAGCCGAAAGAACGCCCGGGTTCTCCGGGGCAGACATTGAGAACTTGGCCAACGAGGCGGCCATTTTAGCCGCTCGCCGAAACAAGAAAGCTATTCAGCAGGAAGACTTCTTAGAATCGATTATTAAGGTAATGCTCGGACCGGAAAGAAAGAGCCATCTGCTCGATGAGCAAGAAAAAGAAATTGCCGCCTATCATGAAAGCGGCCACGCCCTGCTCTCTTCCCTGATGCCCGGCTCGGAAATTATCCGCAAGGTTTCCATCGTCAGCCGCGGACTCAGTGCCGGCTATACCTTCGCCACTCCGGCTAAAGAGAAAAAGCTGGTTAATCAAGAACAGCTTCAGGGAACCTTGGTTGCTCTGCTCGGCGGCTACGTGTCAGAAAAGATAAAGTTCGGCCAGGTTTCAACCGGGGCCTCCAATGATTTACAAAGAGTTACCGCCCTGGCCCGCAAGATGGTCACTGAATACGGCATGTCGAAACTCGGACCAATCAGCTTCCAAGAGCCGGGCGACTGGTGGCAGACTGGTTTTACCCAGAAAACATTCTCTGAAGAATGGGCGACCAAGGTGGATCAAGAGGTGAGCCGGATCATTAAAGAAGCAGAAGCTGAGGCGACTAAGCTACTGAAGAAGCATCACTCAACCCTGAAAAAGATAGCCAAGCAATTACTAGACAAAGAGACTTTGGACCGGGCTGAGTTTGAAAAGATCGTTCAGACCGATATTAAGACTTCCCAGACCTGATCCTTTCTGGTAAAATATCGACCAGGAGGGGCCAGTAGCTCAGTTGGTAGAGCAGTCGACTTATACTCGACCGGTCGGGGGTTCGAATCCCTCCTGGCCTACCTAGACTCAGGGCGGTTGGCGCAGTTGGTTAGCGCGTCACAGTGACATTGTGAAGGCCACAGGTTCGAATCCTGTACCGCCCACCCACTAAACCTCTCTTGCCGAGAGGTTTTGTTTTAATGAAACATGGAGACAGTCTATCGGGATACAAACATCATTGCCGTCAACAAACCGGCCGGTCTAGTGGTTTATAGTCGCCAGCCAGGGGTTTCTTTAATGCAGCAGTTGGTTGAATTGCTCCCTGATTTAACCGAAGTGGGACGCCCTCCCCGTTACGGCCTAGTCCATCGACTAGACAAAGAGACCTCCGGCATTATTCTGATTGCTCGAAATAAAGAAACGCTCAAATTTCTCCAGAAGCAGTTTCAGGAGAGAAGCGTAGAAAAGAGGTATCTCGGCTTAATCTACGGCCAGATCAAGCCGCCCCAGGGCAGCATTGAGAGTTATTTAACCAGATCGCCTCAGGATTTCCGTCGGCAAAAATCCGTTCCCCTCGGGCCTAATGCATCAGGACGGCTGGCTCAAACCGACTACCAGACCCTAAAGACCTGGACCGGCTATTCCTTACTTGAAATAAGGCCGAAAACTGGTAGAATACATCAGATTCGAGCTCAGTTATCCTGGAAGGGCCATCCGATCGTCGGCGATCGGCTTTATCAGTTTAAAAACCAGTCCGGCCCCGACTGCTTGTCGCGCATGTTTCTGCACAGCTATTCAATCAGTTTAACTTGGTTCGATCAGAAAATTAAAACCTTTCAGGCTCCCCTACCGGAAGAACTAGAGGCAGTTCTGAAGTGCTTAGATCAAAAACAACATGTCACTACTTGAAGTATTTAATCAAAAACAGCTCCAGGCCCGACCGAAGGTAAGGCCAGGCGATGTTGTCCGGGTTTACCAAAAGGACCCAACTAAAGAAAGCGGCAAGTCTCAAGTCTTTGAAGGCGTAGTCATTGCCCGCCGGCACGGCTTTGGGAAAACAGCCAGTATTGTTGTTCGCCGGGAATCGGGCGATGTCGCCGTAGAGAAAATTTATCCGATCCACTCCCCGGTTGTTGAAAAAATTGAGGTTATTCAGCGCTCACAGGTGCACCAGGCGAAGCTTTACTACCTGCGCGAAGCCTCTGGCAAAAGAGCCCGCCTGAAAAGAAAAGCTGTTGATTTAGATAAGATTGAATATACCCAGGAGAGCCAAGCCCCTAAAGAAGCAGCCGCTGAAGAGAAGAAAGAGGCCTCCGAAGCAGCACCGGCAGTCGGTCAAGAAGCAGTGACCAATCAAGATGAGCCTCAAGAGACTGAAGAGAAATAAGAATAAAGGGCGAGTGTTGGAATCGGCAGACAACTACGGTTGAGGGCCGTAGGGGATTTATCCCGTGAGGGTTCAAGTCCCTCCTCGCCCACCAAAAGACCTTGAAAAATGAACGGGCTTAGCTAGAATTAAGGAGTGGGGCGCTTAGCTCAGCGGCAGAGCATCGGAGTTACATTCCGAGTGTCAGGGGTTCGAATCCCTTAGCGCCCACTCCTTTTGTTACAAGCCGAGGTAGCCAAGGTGGTCACGGCGCAGCTCTGAAAAAGCTGAAATTCCGGTTCGACTCCGGACCTCGGCACCAGCGGGAGTAGTTCAACGGCAGAACGTTTCCTTGCCATGGAAAAGGTTGCGGGTTCGATTCCCGTCTCCCGCTCCAAGATAAAACTATTTGATTTTTTGAACGCCATTTCGTGGGCGGCCGCAACGGTCGCCCATTGATTTTGGGGGTTTCCGCGCCCAAAGTGCGGGGCGGTGAGGCTTCGCTGCGGCTCGCGGGCAACAATTTTCTCCCCCAGCCCCCTCCATTTTTGCCCAGTCGCCGGAAAAATCATCAAGAATTAATATCGGCATGAGCCTTGACGGTCCGGAGAAAGAGTTTCACGATCAAGTTCGTCGTTATCCCACTAGAAAAGGATCATATAATGAGGTAATGAGGAGCATTGACTTATTGCATCGGGCCGGGATATTTAACGGGATCATCTGTGGTGTTAGTTCTGTTAATCACGAGTTCCCCGAAAAACTTTTCAACTTTTTTCTCGCGGAAAATATAAAAAAGTTGAAATTTGCCAGAGTGAAAAGCATTGGCCATTGCGAGAATGTATCTTCGTTGGTCATTTCGCCAGCGCAATACACTAACTTCATGATCGCCATCTTTGATCTTTGGTTGAAACTAGATGATCCAGAAGTTGAGATTCGAGATATCCAGAGCGTTGTTAGCCTAATTCTCGGAGGGAATAAACGTGAGTGTATCTACATGGGGCAGTGCGACCAGTTTGTTACTGTCTATTCCGATGGCTTAATTTACGGCTGTGATTCTTTTCCGAAGACAGACGATCTATGTTTCGGCAGTGTGTTTGACGAACCGACCGCAGTTAGATCAAATTCACGGTTACAAACCTTCCGAGAGCTGCTGGAAAAAAGAAAAGAGTTTTGTCACACCTGCAATTGGTACTTTATATGTAAAGGAGGATGCGCAAAAGATTGCTACGAACAGTTTAATTCTGTTGAACCGTTAAGCGAAGTGTGTAAAAATTTACAAAGGTATTTTGAACACATCTCGGCTAAAATAAGATTGTACGATCTCATAGAACCGAGAACAGTACATTCCAGCGCGAAAGGAGGTGAAGACCGTGTCTAACGCCGCTTCTGTCGCAACAGCAGGCTCCAGTTCTATTCCAAAGGTTCTGCTTCAAGCTAAGAAGGAAGCCGCAACACAGGCTTCAGGCGAAACAAGAGGTTGGGACAAAGGTCCCTGGGACAAGGGTCACTGGGCAAATAGAAAGTGACCACCAACGCCCCTTCAGACCAAAATTCTGAAGGGGCTTTTATTTTGCATTTTGTTTGATGATTTTCATTAAATCCTTAAGATAATCTTCATCAATTTGCCGATTATCATTGATATATTTTTCCACTGTTTGATAAAGTTTAAATGCAACGAACTTTCGCCATCTCAATAAATCTTTTGGCTTTGAAGTGCAAGAAATAACTTTTGTGTCAAAGTATTTCTTGCCTAAATAACCCTCAGGAATAAATGAACTAACTAACAATTCTTCCAGAAATATCCTATTTGGCATACATTCTGCCAACTTTGTTAATAATTTGTAGTTTTCTTCGGCAATTTTAGTGATTTCTAAAAATAGATTTTTATTTTCTCTCAACATTAAATGAAAAAATTCATGCGCTAAAACAGCCAGTGGGAAAAAATTATTAGGCACTTTAAGCCCAAGTGGAATTTCAACGACTATAAAACTTTCTTTAGGCGCCCAAGAAAACCAAGCATTGATCTCCTTGTCATTACTTGTCGGGTCAGAGATAAGATAAATCGGAATTTTGGAAATTGTAAAATTTTTTATCCCGCTTAATTTTTTTAATTCAAGAATAGCTTGTTGAAACAATGATTGATTATTTTGAAAATATTGTTTCCATAAAAGCAAGTGTTCAGATGCTCTGCGCCAGTGCGAAGCAAATACCAGATCTAAGGGAACAATAGATTTTTTTGTTTCTTTGACGCCTTCTTTTCCGATTATTTTTTCAATTTGTCTCCAGATTTTACCTTCGCTTTTTCCGTAAAAAGACAGGCTAAAGTTTTTATCTGATAAATATTTTCGTAAATCAAATTTGGTTAAATCAGCCTTATCTGTTTTTTGGGCAAAAAGTAAAAGGTTAGATAGGCGGGGAGTTTTAATTGATAAATGCATAGGGCTATTATAGCAAGCCAGAAGAAAATTGTATGTTTTTGCAATTTAAATGATATTATTTAATCATGAATTTGCCAAAAGTAAAATTTATTGATATTCCATTATCCAAAGAGGTTGATTGGATGCATGGTTTTTTATTTCAAAATAAATGGGGCTAGGATAAATATATAACTAAAAAGCACCCGGGGATTAAAAAGATTTTCTCTCAAGAAAGAAGCGGAGCGAATAAAATTTTTGGAAAAATATATTATTGAATTTAAAAAAGAAAATAGAAAATTAATAGAAGAAAATAAAACAAGATACCAAAAAGAATGGCAAAAAGTTGAAAAAGATTTTTTCATTGTACTTTCAAGAATTTTGCAAATTGATTGGCCTCAAGATAAAACAATTAGGGCTATGATTCCTATCAACCCAATTTGCCCCCGTTTTTTAAATGATTGGAGTTTTTCTATTTTTTATAACTACAAAACAACATCTCATGCGATGGAAGTTATTATGCACGAGTGTTGCTATTTTTTGTATTTTGAAAAATGGAAATAATTGTATCCAAAAGTAAATAATAAAAAATTTGAATCGCCTTATTTAGAGTGGCATTTAAGCGAAATTTTAGCGCCAATCATCTTAAATGATATCCGAATCCAAAAGATGTTAAAACGAAAGGCAGATTTTTATAGCGAACATAAAAAAATAAAAATAACTGATAAAACCGCTCCTGAATATTTTAACGACTTATACAATAAAGTTGCCAAAAGCAAAAAATTTGATGAATTTTTAAAAGAATCTTATCAGGCAATCAAAAAGAATAGCAAGTTATTTAAAATATAAAGCCTAAATCAGCGTTTTAATTTTTGATGGTTTTCGGCGAGCGGGCAAAAATGGAGGGGGTTCGGAGGAGGAAATTTTTGCCCACGAGCTGAAGTGAAGTCCCGCTACCCCGCGCTTTGGGCGCGGAAGCCGAAGCAGAAAAATTTTCTTTTCCTTTTAGAAGAAAAAAATTGACACACACAAATTAAAAAATAAGAAGAAAATTTTTCTACGAGGCAGGCCACCGTCATCGGCGGCGGGCGGCGGGGCGGAACGAGTGGATTTTTTCAAGAATTTTTGATAAAGTAGGTTCGAGCGAAATCGTAAATATGCTCACGGATGGCCGATTGAAAGGCCGCCGACTAATGATAGGCACGTCAAAAATAAATAGCCATATTGGATTGATTTTAGTGGTCGTGATTGGCATCCTGGTTGCCCCGAGCAATGTCGGTACAACAGATATTACTCTTAATCTCGAGCCGGATACGGTTTGGGATGATTTGGTTCTAGTAGCCGGAGACAGTTTGTCTGTTTTCGAGTCGCCTTTAAAACTCGACACCAAAGAAAAGATTATGGTTGTCGTTACCGCCTATTCTTCCTCGATTTGGGAGACCTGGGGCTGCCCCTACACCACTGCCTCTAATTCCCGGGTTAGAGATGGCGTTGTGGCTAATAATATGTTGCCTTTTGGCACCAAGATTCGCTTTCCGGAGCTGTTTGGCGAAAAAGTTTTTGTTGTTGAAGACCGGATGCACTACCGAAAAGGCGATTACCATTTCGACATCTGGTTCCCTTCCCGATCCGAGGCTCTCCAGTTCGGCGTTAAACAGACTATTGTTGAAATAGTTCAATAAAACCCCCGATTGAGACGGGGGTTTTGATTTCATAAAACGTGCCGAGGGCGGGACTCGAACCCGCACGGCCTTGCGGCCAAAGGATTTTAAGTCCTCACTGTCTACCTATTCCAGCACCTCGGCTGGAGGCCTGGGCGGGAATTGCACCCGCGTCTAAGGGTTTTGCAGACCCTTGCCTTACTACTTGGCTACCAGGCCTAATCGAAATCTTGCTCGGCTTTTCGAAGGAGTTCAGCGATTCGAACCACTGCTTCCGAACTGCGGTCCAGATAGAAGCCGATCTCCGGCATCAGCCTTATCCTTAATTTACCCGTTAACTCTTTTTTAATCAATCCCTGGCGCCGATTCAGCTCTTTTAGAGTCTCTGTTTCCGCCGTCTTTGGCCAGACAGCGATGTAAATTCTAGCATAATCAAGCTTTGGAGAAACGACTACCGAAGAAATCGTTAGCCGCTCGGCCGGCCACTCTTGTTGGTTAACAATCACGGCAACCTGTTCAGATATCTCCCGAGCTAGTCTTTCCGGTCGCCAGGACATAATTAAACTAAATCAATAAAGTAAGCTTCAATCAAGTCACCGATCTCGATCCGGCCGTGACCCTCGTAGAGAATTCCCGCTTGCTGGCCCTTGGGCACAGAATCAACCTGCTTCTTACGGCACTCCAGGGTTACGATTTTTCCTTGGCCAATCTTTTCTTTGCCCCGAAAGATATCCAGCTTGGCGCCTTTTTCGATCTGGCCGCTAATAACATTGCCGCCGACGATCTGACGGTTTTTTTCGGTCTTAAAGATGGCCACTACTTCCAGTTGGCCGACAACGCGCCGCACCTCTTCTGGTCGGCGCCGTCGCTCTATCGCTTCGGCTACATATTCAGAAAGCTTGTAAATAACGTCAAAGTTTTTAAAGATGATTTTATTTTTATCCAGCAGGTTGGCGACACCCGAAGCCAGGCCGACGTTGAAGCCAATGATCTCAGCTTTGGTTATTTGGGCCAGGTTGACGTCATTTTGTGTTACCGGCCCGGTTCGAGCCTCAATAATATTTACCTTAACTTTATCCTGAGGAATTTCTGACAGAATTAATTCAATCGCTTCTAGGGAAGAATTTACGTCGGCTTTAATAATAACATTATAGGCCCCCTCGACGGCTGGCACTGATCGGCCGATGCCGGCGGTTGCCGTCTGTTTTTCAATCTCTGACAGGCTCTGATAGACCCGGAATTCTTCTCCGGATTTGGGGACCTGGCTGAAGCCAACTATAGTTGCCGCCTGGCCCGGCTCGACTTGATTAAGACTCTCTCCACGATAGTTGGATAGGCTTTTGGCTTTGCCATGGGCCGAAGGTGTAGCAATAATATCTCCTATTTTCAGCCGGCCCTGATTAACAATCAGAGTGGCGGCCGGACCTTTAAAAGAATCCTGGTGGGATTCAATGACTACTCCTTGGGCGGGGACAGAAAAATCAGCTGATAGATCTTCTATTTCAGACATCAACAAAACTAGATCCAGGAGAGCTTCCATCCCCTGTCCGGTTTTCGCCGATATTTCCAAGGCCGGAACCGTTCCCCCCATGGACTCTACGGTCATGCCTTCTTTCTGGAGTTGGCCCTTAATGCTATTAAGTTTCTCTGTTGTCAGATCAGCTTTATTAAAGGCGACTATTGTTGGCAGCTGAGTTGCTTTCAGATAGGTAATCGCCTCTTTGGTCTGCGGTTGCACTCCCTGGTCGGTTGCAACCACTAGAATTGCCAGATCGGCAATTTTAGCCCCCCGCGAGCGGACTGAGGAGAAGGCAGCGTGGCCCGGGGTATCAATAAATGTTATCCGTTGCCCCTTAATTTCAGCCTCATAAACTCCAATATGCTGAGTAATTCCGCCGCACTCTTTAGCCACTGTATTGGTTCGGCAAATATAATCTAAAATTGACGACTTGCCTGCGTCAACATGACCCAGTATAACCACCACCGGCGTCTTTTTTTTCTGTTCTTCGGAATTCATAACAATGAAGAAGCCTCGTCGTCAAGCGAGGCGCAACATGCAAAAGACCGTTTGGGTAGTTTTTATAATTATCCCTGCATGATGCTTGTGCTTGAATTATAGCTGATTTACGCCGTTTTTCAAGACAAAAAGCCTGCCAGATTGGCAGGCTCACACACTCAAGTAACTTTTCTCAACCACCCCTTACCAGTTTTTGTCGAATAGTACCCTTTCCATCTTCCCTCTTCTCCGGGGACATAACCCTTAAGGAGCCAGTTCCAGGTATTCCCGCTCTCCCTAGCCAGGGAGTTGACGACCAGCTTGAGCGTCTTCCGGCCCTCCTTATTAGGCTCACCCAGTTCGAAAGAAACCGTGAGCCTTTTTTGGCCACACCCGCTACAGAGTGAATGCTCTAGTCCATTGAGTGTCGGACCATCCAAGATATCATACGTTGGTTCCATACGGGACACCTCCTTTTGGTATAGTTCATCTCGCTCATATGAGTAAGATGATTAATTGTAACATTTATATAATATTTGTCAATAGATAAAAATAAAATGCGGTGTCTTTTGAGCAAAATCCTGACGCTGACCTCTGACTTGTGCGGTTACCTTTGGCAATCGTACCTATTTCTGATTTTTTAAAAAAGCTGATTTTGTGTTTGCCAATCTAGAAGCACCCGTTATCAATGGAAAAAAATAAAAAGTGGTGAAATGATTTTTC
The DNA here is from genome assembly GCA_029559515.1 of bacterium. Lineage (GTDB taxonomy): Bacteria > Patescibacteriota > Minisyncoccia > Minisyncoccales > UBA1441 > UBA1441. The sequence continues at coordinate 18,701 of JAKQBO010000002.1, read as the reverse complement.
GCGTTGACGAAAACTGAGTTCCGATTTTAAAAGAAAATAATTTCTCTATTTTTCCTTTAGCCAATACATTCAGGAAATGAGTGCCAATATAAACCAACTCAAACTCAAATTGATTTTGTTCATAGTGTTATTGATGCTGGCGCTGATTTAGTTATTGGTCACCATCCTCATATTATTCAACCAATCGAAAAGTATAAACATGGCTATATTTTTTATAGCCTTGGAAATTTTGTTTTTGATCAAATGTGATCTAATAAAACTCGGGAATCTATTGCTTGAAAAATTATTTTTACTTCTAATGACATAAAAACCATTCAAATTTATCCTATTATCATTGAAAATTATAGCCAACCAAAAATAATTAATGCTTCAAGTTTGCCCGAACATTATAAAAATATTACTCAAAAAATTAATTTATCCGACAATAAATTAGTTATTGTTGAGCCGTGACCTTCCTTTTAAAATAAAAACTCTTAAACTTTTCTTAAATAGTTTAATATTAATTTAGTTTTAGTTATTTTTATAAATAAACAAAAATTACTTTTTGAAAATTCATTTTTATTCTTGAGTTCTTCCACTACGAATAAAAATCCATTTAACAAACTCTATTAAGACGATATTTATTAAACCCATTCCAATAATAATTTTCCAACTATCTAAATAGAGAGGTGTTGTTTTTAAAAGCATACTTAAGGGCGGAAAATAAATGGCGGCCATTAAAGCTAATACACCAAATAGCCAAGCTCCTAACAAAAACTTATTATTAAATAAATTAATCTGCCAAATATTTTTTCTCAAACTTTTACAGCAAAAAACGTAACTAATAGAATCGATTGCCAGTATCGCAAATATCATTGTTCTTAAATAATCAAGGTCGTAATTTTGACGGAGAAAAAAGAAAAAAACGCTTAAAAGAATTAAATCGGTAATTAACCCAATGACAAAAATAATATTTCGCATTTCTTTATTTAACAAAGGAGCGCTAAGTTTTTGAGGCTTTTGTTGCATTAAATCATTTTCTTTAGGTTCAAAAGCCAAAGCCATGTCTGGTAAACCATCTTCTATTAAATTTATATATAAAATTTGGACAGCAGTAATTGGCAAAGGAGCTCTGGCAAAAATACTCACTCCGATTAAAATTGCTTCCGTAAAAGCATCAGATATTAAATAAGTAATGACTTTTCTAATATTGTCTAAAAGACCCCTTCCTTCTTCTATTGCTGTAATAATAATTGAAAAACTATCATTTAATAAAATGAGATCGGCGGCTTCTTTGGCTACTTCAGTGCCCGAACCTACAGCCACCCCAATATCTGCTTTTTTCAAAGCCGGTGCGTCATTAATTCCATCACCAATCATTGCTATCACCTCTCCCTTTTTTTGCCAAGCAGACACAATTCTCATTTTATGCCTCGGCTCTGTCCGCGCATAAATTTTGATATTATCTAAATTTTTTTCAAATTCTATATCCGATATTTTATCTAAATCTTTTCCTTCTAGAATATTTTCTTCTTTTATTTCAAATCCTAATTCTTTTGCCACTGCTTTGGCAGTTAATTTATGATCACCGGTTACAATAATTGGATTCACGCCGGCTTGTCGACAAAGTTTCATCGCCTCTTTCACCTCTTTTCTAATGGGATCTTCTAAACCAATAAAACCTATAAAATTTAAATCTTTTAATTCATCTTCTATATTAATTTTATTTACGTCTATATTTTTTAAAGTTTTATAAGCAGTAACTACAACTCTTAATCCATTTTGAGTTAGTTCTTCTAATTTTTCTTCTAATTGCTTGCTTTCTTCGTTGTTTAAATTACAAATATTTAATATTTTTTCTGGCGCTCCATAAATATACAAAATTGATTGTTCGTTCTCATTATAAATAGCGCCGCTAAATTTACGTTCTGAATTAAACGGTAGCTCTAATAATTTATATTTTTCAAAATCTTGTTTATTTATTCCTGCTTTTATACCGGCTTCTAATAATGCCCTATCGGTTGGTTGCCCTCTCACAATCCAGTTTTCTTTTGTTTCTTCTGGATTTTCAATAAAAGCTGCTGATGTTAAGGTAGCGGCTTTTAATATAAAATTTTTGTCATTTTCTTCAGAATTATTACTAGATATTTTAGAAATTATTTCCCTCACTACCATTTTCCCTTCGGTCAAAGTAGCAGTTTTATCGGTAGCAATAACCGAAGTGCTCCCCAACGTTTCGGCCGAAGCCAATTTTTTTACCAATCCTCCCTTCTTTAAAATTCTCTGCATTCCCACCGCCAAAATAACAGTCATTGCCACTGGCAATCCTTCTGGAATAGACGCGACAGCTACTGCTATTGAAGTGGTGAACATTTCTATAAAATTTCCACCACTTAATATTCCTTCAACGAAAATACCTATACAAATAGATAATATTATAATTCCTACTATTTTAGAAAAATTAGCCAATTTTTTTTGATAAGGACTTTTTTCTTCTTTTGTTTCTTGAATCATTGTGGCAATTTTCCCAATTTCTGTATTAGCCCCTGTTTCCGTTACGATAATTTTCCCTTTACCATTTTCAACGACCGTTCCCATATAAACCATGTTGTCTCTATCGGCCAAAGGTGTTGCTTGAGGTAAACGACCTAAAGCCTTATGAGCTGGTATCCATTCTCCTGTTAAAACTGCTTCGTTGGTAGTTAATTCGTAGGCTTGTATTATCAGACCATCAGCCGGTACTTTATTACCAGCATTTACAATAACAATATCTCCGGGAACTATTGAAGTAGAATCTATAACTTTTAAATGACCGTCTCTCAAAACTTCTGCTTCGTGTTTCACAACTTTTTTCAAAGACATCAAAACTTGACTGGCTTTGTTTTCTTGAAAAAAACCAACAATTACATCTAAAATTACTGCGCCAAAAATTACAACGGCGTCTGTTGTTTCATTAATAATCAAACAAATGATTCCGGCAATGATTAGAATAAAAACTAATGGATTAGTAAATTGATCAAGTAATATTTTAAAACGAGAAAAAGATTTTTCTTCAGGAAGTCTGTTTGGACCAAACTTTTTAAGTCGTTCTTTGGCTTCTTTTTCCGACAATCCTTTATTAATATCGGTATTAAAAATTCTAACTACTTTTTCAACTTTTAGACTATGCCATTTTTTCTCATTACCAATTTTATCAACTTCTTGTAACATATTTTTATTATAGATAAAAAATTTAATAAAAATATCAGAGCATGATAAATAAAAAACTAAAAATAACCAAGAAAATTCAACTTTGTACCTAAAATCGGCTGGCGAGCCCGAGCAAAGCGAGGGCGAGGCAATGCTTCCTCAAAAAGCCGAAACCACAAAATGGCGGAGGGTACAGGATTCGAACCTGTAAGGGCTTGCACCCACTGGTTTTCGAAACCAGCGCAATCGCCGTTCTGCCAACCCTCCACCTGTGGACCCAGTGGGAATCGAACCCACAACTCTTCCATGCCATGGAAGTGTTTTACCGTTAGACTATGGGCCCTAACTTAGAATTATTGTAACAAAAAAACTTCTTTTTGGCTATTGGTATCGTTTTACTTCATCAACTAGCACCTTTATTAAATCAGACTCTTGAACTCTTTTAACAATCTGGCCCCGGCGTAGGATCAAACCCTGTCCCCGCCCGCCAATAACCGCCAGGTCGGCTTCTCGGGCCTCGCCTGGTCCATTGACTAAACAGCCCATGATCGCTACATGAATATCTTTATCGACATCAGCTAAGGCTTCTTCAGCCTGTTTCACCAGTGAAATTAAATCAATTTCAGTGCGGCCACAAGTAGGGCAACTCGTAATGGTAACGCCTCTCTTTCTAAGATCAAGAGCCTTTAATATCTCCCAGGCGGTTTTGACCTCGGCAATCGGATCATCGGTTAACGAAACCCGCACCGTGTCGCCCAACCCCTGCTGCAGCAAAAAACCAATACCTAAGGTTGACCACACTGTTCCCTTTAGCCCGGGGCCGGCCTCGGTAACGCCAATATGAAAAGGATAATCAACCTGTTCGGCTAACAAGCTATAAGCCTCTGCCGTACGATGCAGATCAGAGGCTTTTAAGGAAACCACAATCTGGTCAAAATCAAATTTTTCTAGCAATTGAATGTGCTTCAGAGCCGACTCGACCATCGCGGCCGCAGTAGCCTGATGATTATGTTTAGCTAAAATTGATTTTTCTAAGGAACCGCTATTAATCCCCACCCGAATAGGAATGTTTTTCGCCCGGGCTGCTTCGGCCACCTGTTTAACTTTAGTTTCACTGCCGATATTACCGGGATTGATCCTTATTTTATCGACTCCTTGATTAATCGCCTCCAGCGCCAATTCATGAGAAAAATGAATATCGGCAACAAGAGGCAGGTTGATACTTCTTTTGATTACACCGAGACACTTAGCCGCTTTTAAATCAGGCACGGCTACTCTAATTATTTCACAACCCGCTTTCTCCAGACAGTTGATTTGTTTAACCGTCTGTTCAATATTACGGGTATCGGTGTTGCACATCGATTGCACTGCAATCGGTTCCAGACCGCCGATAAACAAACGACCAATCTGTAAACGACGCGATGAACGACGCTTAATCATGGTGCCCCCGGCAGGAATCGAACCTGCATTTAAGGCTTAGGAGTCCTTGGTTTTATCCATTAAACTACAGGGGCCAATAGCCTATTGTTCTCCTGGCTCTTCTGGTTATTTTGATTGCAATAGGACACGTGATGCCATGTCCTTTGTCACAACGAATGTACAATTTTCATCGCCGGTCATGTCACACGCATCGCCAAACCATCCAGCAAACTGTGTATTTGCACCAGGTTTAACTGTTAAGGTAACTTCCGCACCAGCAACATATAACATAGTGCATGATTTACTGAGTGCCTGACCTTCATCATATGAATACCTACAAGTGTTACCTTGGCCATCTGTTACTTCTCCCTCTAGCCCCGAATTGAGCGCGTGAATTGTGAGATGTAGCTTAATTTTTTGGGGAGGTTTGCTAAATTCAGCTGTAACTAGTTTCGACTCATCCATTGTAATCTCGCAGGTGTCCCCACTACCCTTACATGCCCCCCGCCACCCCTTAAAAGAGCCACCAGAATCTGCTGTGGCCTCCAGCTTAACTGCTGTGCCTTCGTCAACAAACTTTGCACAGACGGTGCCTTCCAGCCCGCACTTAATATCTAAATCACTCGGTGTTACGCTAGCAACTGTTCCGCGGCCCTTTACTTCGACCAACAGCCTGGGCCTCGCATCAACAGTGTAGCCTACCTCCTTAATTGGACAGCTAACAGTATACCAACCATCTTGTAAGCCGGTCCAATCAGCCACCCCAATTATAGTCAAGAAAGCCCCCACAATCATCCAGGCTCCATAAACAATCACTAAGCCGATAATGGTACTCTTGAGCATCTTATTGGCCCGCGACAACTTCTCCGGATTACCCAAAGCCAGATAATACATAATGCCACCCGCCACCAAGAGAATAACCGCTAAAATCGGCACCAATTCTACCAGCAAGAAGCTGATAATGGCCGAGAGCATTGCAAAGAGGTGGCAGAACTGACAGGCCAGGTGTACCGTGCTGATACCATTGTAATCGCCTAGGGCGTCGCTACCAATGAAAACCTCTTTACCGCAGGGAACCAGACCTTCATAATAAACATAACGGCCGTCTTCCAGCTGATAATAATTTAACCCCTCGAAGTCTTGGGCATTGATTGCCAGCGGAGACAGCCCGAGTAGCAGGGTAGCCAGCAAGATAATAGTAGCTTTGGTGCTCATACTGTCTTAATATTAGTTTAATTTAACGGTTTTGCAAGAAATTACCACCACAAAAGAAACAAATCGGCCAACGGTTATAACTCACTGTTGAGAACGAGATTTTTTGCCATGCCTTCGCTTCTCCAGCCGATCCAAAAAATGGCTACCCGCCATACCGGCAATGGCTCCAATCAAGGCAACGCCAAAAAACATTAAGACCATGCCGACTATTCGCCCGGCCGTAGTTACTGGATAGATGTCGCCGTAACCGACAGTAGTGACGGTAACAGTCGCCCACCAGACAGCATCGATAAAATCGTTTACCTGAGGGTTAGCCTCTACCTCTACTAAGAAGAAGAGCGTCCCGGCGGTTACGACAATCAAAGCCGTACTTAGAACTATATATGCATAAACAGTAATCTTTTCCGACATCTTTCATGAATAATTCCTATAATTTATCATAGCACAACTTTAAAGATGTATTTCAGTTAATAACTAAAAAACAAAGGCCTGGCCCTTAAAAACAAAGATTATTGATTGAGATCCTTTCTCTCTGATTTTACCACTGCTATGCATCGCTTTTCTCTTCTTGGCCACAATCTTTCGTCCTCAAGACGACAAGCAACCTTAATTGCTCTTTCAAGATGCTTTTGTTTTTTCTGAAATATCAAGACTCTTTACGGCACCGGTATAATATCTTGCCTGCCAAAAAAATCAAAGCAGTTTGGCATTGCGCCTATTTTTTTATAAATCATCGTAGCTCAACAGCCCCTTGATTTAATCAGAAGAAACTTCCCGCCAATCGGGTATAGCCAGCCGGACGTTGACAGTTTTCTCCCCAACGCCGCTATAGCCATCAGAATCAGTTAAGCGAAGGGTCACTTTTTTGGGACCATCAGAATTAAACCTTACTACTGGAGTAGCTTGATCAGAGTAGGTTATGTTGGCGTCTTCAAAGGTCCATTCCCAAGATGCTTTAGTGGATCCACCATAAAGAGTGGAAATGTCGACAAAAGTTACCTCCGAATAGGTGCTAGGGTCTGTCGGAGTCCATTGAAAATCAACATTAGGATTAGCATGTTTAGGAGTTGTGAACCGACTTCCCTTAGTCCACCCAGAATTTAAGCCCTCCTGGTTCCAAACCTTTACCTGCCAATAATATTTAGTCCCCCAGGCAAGAGAGCTATTGGGCGTAAAAATAGTGGAAGAAGAATCCACTTTACCTGAATCTATTTCTATCGTTGAGAAATTAACATCTGGCGATACCTGAACCTGATAAGCAGACTGCTTCCCTCCTTGAGGGTCGTAAAAATCCCAAGAAAAACTGTAACGGGTACCAGTAAGTAAATTTACCTCTAAGTTCTTAGCCTGGGGAGTTGTAACTATAATAACTCTTTCTGAAGCCACTAATTCATATGGTTCGCCCCAAATTATACCAAAAAAATGGACTCTAATATAAGCATAGCCATCGTCACCTCCTCTAAAATTATTAGGAATTGTTATTTTGTTTGACAAATTTTGCGCTGGGACCCTGGCGGGAAGCATGACGCCGAGATAGGTACCTAAGTTATCTAATACCGCCGGATCATCAGGATATTGTTGATCGCTGATATAAAATTTTATTCTTGGCATGACATCATCGGGGAGATGATTAAAACAACTCGTAATCTTAAGATCTCCTGAAAATTCAATAGAGTTGCCCGGAACAACCAGCGTATCTTTAATGGGTCTGTTCCAAGTAAGAGAAATATTTCCTTTCGCGTATTCCTCGACAGCCGCCTCGGTCGTAACTAATGCCGTTCCTAAGAAAACAATCAAGCTTGAAATGAACAGCGATAACAAAACTTTATTTTTGTTTTTCATGTTTTTCAAAAACTTAACAATAATAAATATTAACAGAATTAAAATTATTGCTCCGAAAAAATACCACCAGGACATTCCTGAAATACTTGGTTCAGGATCAGTTTGAATGATCTCTTCTTCATCCTCGGGCAATGCCCCCAGAGGACCCGTCATATACTCCGCCAGGATTCTGTCTGCCTGAACAATACTGGCCTTAACACTGATATTAGAAGTCTCCCGGGCCATGGGCACTTCTACCGTCAGAGAGTTGTCATCATCAAGATTAACCGAATAGAGAACTTCCCCGGCTATTTCATTTGTTTGGTCTAATATTACAACCAGTAAATCAGCTTCGCCTACTTGAGATCCATCAGCCGCTCCAACAAAATGGATCTTAAGGTGAGCGACCTCTCCGGCCTGATAAGCTCCGGAATCTGTTTCTATGGCGATTACTTCCGCGCCCGATCCAGCCACTACCCAACGGAAGAAAGCGCTATTAGAAATTAATTGATTTTCCTGATCATAAAATTTTAGCTCTGCAAGATAGGATTCGGGCTCATTTAAAGAAGGCATTTCATAGCTAATAGTCCTTTTCTCTTGAGCGGCGATAGTCAACGCACTTTCTTCAAGCCGATCAATTCTGTCCAAATTAATTTGACGTCTAAAGATAGTAATTTCAGGAATGACGACGATGCCTTCATCCCTCGGATTAGTTAGGTCAAATTTAATCTCCGGAATATCATTGGCATCAAATACTACCCCTACCAAGGGAGAAAATTCCTGGTCTTCTTTGGCTATTCGCGAATCAGAGATCTCGACAAATTTTTCATTCCCCTCGATAGAAACTTCCTGGTTAATCCAGTTCATTAACAGGCCTGAATTGCTGTAAATATTAACTTGGAAATAATAGCTTCCACTTAACAGATTCTTAGGCAACTCATAGGTGAAGTTAACTCTCTGTTTTTGGTCGGGCGATAACAAAAATCTCTCATCCAATAAAGTTCTACCGATGGACATCTCGGGATATCCTTCTTCGTCAAGATTCATAATCACTAACTCTGAAACAATGCCGGGAACGATGTAGTCATTGCTGTTCCAGATTAAAAAATTTCCTTGAATTTGATCGTCTTCTAAAGAAATTTCCGTAGTATTAAGATTAAGTTCGGTAATATAGACAGATGGAGCAACATAAGCTTGAGCGCTGCCCACGATGAAGAGAGAGCTGATGATAAATGTTAAAAATAATAATTTTGAGTTCATTTTTTATTTTATTATTTTAATAATTATTAATTTTAATTAATTCAGTCAAGACCGTTTTCTTGAAAATTAGTAATGACTGTACCTATTCCTAAATAAGAAAGCGGAAGAACATCCGACAAACCATGATTGTTCTTATCGGTCACTCAGCCGAGGACATTGCCGGTTGTTGCTCAGTCGAAATTATGATCAATATCGTTACCAAAACTGCTCCCAAAACCAATAAAACAACTAATAACAGAATTAAATTTTTTATTCACCGACGTTTTAAGCTAACTTATTCTAGCACAAAAAATATTACATATGCTGGTTGACATGATACAATCCGCCGGCCCGGTGAAAAATATGAGGAGGGGAATATAATAGAGGCCACATGACTGTTAACGAGACCATCCGGCCAGACAGTGCCCGGCTTTACCGATCAATCGACTTGGCCGAGCGGCTGACTGAACGAGCCCGTTTCCGGATCAAGGTCCTGGACTGGCCTCAGGCCCACAGCCAAAACATCCCGCTAGCCGTCCGTCGCTTCGGGTTGGGACGGTCTTTGGCGGCCAAGGTTTCACTAAACCGGGCTGCTGGGGTTAGGTGATCAGCCTCGTTGGCCCCAGTCTAACAGTTAGGTATCGCCCAGAGCCGATGAACGAGAGCTCTACTGCCAAGGCAATGTCTGCTCGTCGCTGGCGGTGATGCAGCAGAAAATAACAAAATGGGCAGAGATCTGGAACTACTTTCGGCCTCATCAGGTCTTGAGCCAGCTGGCCCCCCGGCCGGGTTCTCGGCTCGGCTGAAATTAAAGAGCTACCAACTCGTAATATTATCCACTAATCTATCCAACACGCAGGCAGACAGTCCAGACTTTTTTCTCTACCTTTGTTATAATTAATTATTCATTAATAAAACTAATAGTATGAGAAAACACCCCCAACTTCCTCGTCTGGAAAGAATTAATCGAGCTCTCATTGCTGTGATCAAAATTATCCTTCTTCTGGCTATTCCCCTGTCGGTCTATGAAAAAAACTGGATCGCTTTATTTGTCACCGTCCTAACGTTGTCTTTAGTCCTCTTTCTACCCCGATTATTGCACCAGAGATATCGTGTTAATCTACCGGTTGAGTTTCAGCTAATTATCGTTATTTTTCTCTACTCCTCGCTCTTTTTGGGCATGGCGAGAAACTGGTACCTGCGGATACCTGGGTGGGACTCGCTGATGCATTTCTTTTCGGGGATTGCTCTGGGTTTTGCTGGTTTCTTAATCCTTTATGTCTTATACAAAAGCGGACGACTTACAGCCAGCCATTTGTTAATCGCTTTTTTAGCTTTCTGCGTAGCGGTCGCTATGGGCACCCTCTGGGAGATATTCGAGTTTACAATTGATCGCCTGTTTGGAGCTAATATGCAGCGGGCTCAATCCAGCTTGACCGAAATCCCGAGATACGGAAGCGGCCACTGTGCCGTTCAAGATACCATGTACGATCTAATTCTTGATAGCGTGGGGGCGCTAATCGCTTCAACCGCCGGATATCTTTATCTAAAAAAGAAGGACTTTCCTTTGTTTAACAACTTGGTTCAGAGATTCGAAGAGCAGAACCCCGATTTATTTAAGAATAAAAAGCGCTAAAGAATCAGACTCTCTGCGCTTGATAAAAAGTGGGTGGACGAGGAGATTCGAACTCCCCCTAAGGGCTCCACAAGCCCTTGTGCTGCCGCTACACCACGCCCACCAAACAAATTAAATATTAAGGTAATTTCTTCTAATGTCAATTGTTAGAAGTGCGTCCCCGGCAGGACTCGAACCTGCAACCCCCAGCTTAGAAGGCTAGTGCTCTGTCCAGTTGAGCTACGGGGACCTGGAGCAATTATGACCAGAAAGAAACTGTTTGTCAAAGCCGATCAGCTCTTGATAATTTTCCGTCAATCATTTAAAGTTAATCCGGCGGGGCATGGCCTAGTCCGGTTTAAGGCGCAGCGTTTGGGACGCTGAGATCCTGGGTTCGAATCCCAGTGCCCCGACTGGATTATTTTGCGAGGGTAGTTCAGTTAGCAGAACATTTGCCTTCCAAGCAAAAGGTCGCGGGTGCAAATCCCGTCCCTCGCTCAAGTAAAAAGCCGCCCATCAGAGCGGCTTTTTAGTTATAGCGACGAATCTCCTCAGCTAACTTTTGCAGTTCTTCCGGATCAGCCGGCGGACCGGGCTGAGTCGTAGTATAGCCGGGAAACTTCTCAAAAAAGACCTTTTGCTCGGACTCGTGATCTTCAAACTTCTCGCCTAATCCATAGACTGGATAGAGCTTAATATGGGCATGGTCAACCCCCAGCCCTTCCATGGTCATAATCACCCGAGGGACATTCAGAGCTTTTTCCAATAACCGGGCAACTTTTTTAACCGCCAAGAAGTAGCTTTGGTAAAAATCATCTTCCAGATCAAAAACATAAGAAGGATGGTGCTCTTTAGGAATCACTAAGGTCATCCCCCGAGTATTGGGGCGATTGTCTAAAAAAGCCAAAAAGTGCTCGTCGGCCCATATTTTCGCCGCTGGAATTTCCCCCTGAACAATCAGACAAAATATACAGTCTTTCATCTTGAATCAAGAATCAAAGCCCCGTCAAAAGGCGGGGCTTTAACTCTTTAGGAATATTTACTTAACAGCATCCTTTAACCCCTTGCCCGCCTTGAAGCGCGGTACCTTACGGGCCGGAATCTTGATAGACTTGCCGGTCTGAGGGTTGCGGCCCTCGCGCGCTTTGCGCTTCTGGACCTCAAACTTTCCGAATCCGGTCAAGTTTACTTCTTCACCCTTCTTAAGAGAAGTAGTGATAATGTCAAACAAGGCGTCGATGGTTTCGCCAGCCTTGCTTTTAGCTAAACCGGTCTTGCCGGCCAGCTTGTCGATTAACTCTCCTTTGTTCATGAAAATAAAGATAGGTTAATTTCGACCTTTAGTTTACGCTGTAAATATAGCATATTTACCGCGCATATTCCACTACTCGGGACTCTCGGATAACATTAACCTTGATTTCTCCCGGATAAGTCAACCCAGCCTGGATCCGCTCAACAATATCTCGAGCAATCTTTTTAGCCTCAAAGTCGTCGATCTCTTCTGCTTTAACCAGCACCCTGACTTCTCGGCCGGCTTCAATCGCGTAACAATCCTGCACTCCCTTAATTGACTTAGCAATTGACTCTAAGTCGTCCAGCCTCTTCAGAAAGTCTTCCATGTTTTCTCGTCGGGCACCTGGGCGCGCTCCGGAAATAGCATCGGCTGCTTGAACTAGCACCGACTCAACCGTCTCATAGGGGTAGTCCTCGTGGTGTGATTTCATGGCATCAATTACTTCTTTCTCGACACCGAACTTCTCCAGAATCTTGATGCCGATTTCAATGTGCGAGCCCTCAACCTGATGGTCGATAGCCTTACCAATATCGTGCAACAGCCCGGCCTTCTTAGCCAATTGGGCATTAGCTCCAATCTCGCTGGCCAGCGTTTCCGCAATTAAAGCCACCTCGATGGAGTGAAGCAAGACGTTCTGGCCGTAGCTAGTTCTAAAGTGAAGCCGGCCTAAAATTTCAACCAGCTTCGGAGGCAGGTCAATGATCTTTGTTTCATAAACCGCCGCTTCGCCGGCCCGTTGAATCTGCTCCTTAACCTCCTCTTTGATCTTATTAACCACCCGCTCAATGCGGGCTGGCTGAATCCGGCCATCTTCTACCAGCTTCTCCAAAGCTAACTGGGCGATTCGCCGCCGAATCGGATTATGGCTAGAAATAGCCACAATCCCCGGAGCTTCGTCAACTACTAGCTCTACTCCGGCCGCTCGTTCAAAGGCTCTAATATTACGGCCACTCTTGCCGATGATCCGGCCTTTAACATCTTCATTGCCGATTGAAACGCTGCTAGTTGTTAGGTCGGAGATTTGAGAGATGGCATATTTCTGAATGGCCAGGGCAATTATTTTCTGAGCTTCAATCCGATAGCGCTCTTTACCTTCCTTCTCGAGGCGAGTCATCTTAGCCAGCAGATCTTTTTTAGACATCTCTTCAACCTGGTGGAGTAGCTCCTCCCGAGCCTCTTTCTCGGTCAGGTTGGCCACCTCCTCCAATTTTTGCTGAATCTCCTGCCTCTTCTGATCGAGACCCGTCTTAGCCCGATTGAGCTGATCCAGCTGCTGCTCGATTTGCTTCTCCTTGCTGCCAATCAATGAGTCTCTTTGGACCAAAGACTCTTCCTTTTTAAGCAAAATCTCCCTAACCTTAAGCAGATCAGCCTCCTGGCTGCTGATCTTCTTCTGGCCTTCTTTAATCAGCCTCTCTGATTCCCGGCGAGCCTTCTCTAAAATACTCGCCTTTTCCTTGCGAGCCTGATCCAGCCTCTGCTGAATCTTCACCTCTAAGCTATCTTGTCTCTTCTTGCGAAGGTACTGGTGAATCCAGTAACCCACCAGCACCCCCAACAGCAGGCCGATTAAGCCAACTGCTAACAAAATGATTGGTTCCATATTTAGTTTTAAAGGACCAACCGCAAAATTCAGTTAAAACGCTCTCAGGGTTTTAACAGTTTGAAACGTTTTATTGCCAATTTTTCGTTTAAGTTCAAAGTAGTCATTAGAACGAAACAAAAACAATCCTTTTCCGGTTGATCGTGATTAATTCTCTGTTTAGATTATAGAGTAATTTAGTCTTAATTTCAACAAAAAAAGATCGAAGCTATTTCGATCTTTTAAATTAAAGCAGTTTTACTTTGTTTTCCCCGGCTCTAACACCTGATCAATGATTCCATACTTTTTGGCTTCTTCCGGAGTCAAATAGAAGTCCCGGTCGGTGTCTTGAGCAATCTTGGTTATTTTCTGTCCGGTATGGGCAGCCAATATATCATTGATTCTTTCTTTAATTTTAATAATTTGGCGAGCCGTAATTTCAATATCTGAAGCCATGCCCGAGGCGCCGCCAGCTACTTGGTGCAACATAATCTCTGAGTTAGGCAAGGCAAAACGTCGTCCTTTATTCCCGGCCGCCAATAAAGTCGCCCCCATGGAAGCCGCTAAGCCGACACAGATCGTTGAGATCGGTGGCTTAACATGCTGCATCGTATCATAAATAGCCAGTCCGGCCGTCACCGAGCCGCCGGGTGAGTTAATGTAAATCTTAATATCTTTCTCCTGATTCTGTGAGGCTAAAAAAAGCAACTGGGCAATAACCAGGTTAGCTTTGGTATCGTCAATAAAGCCGCCCAAGAAGACTATTCGCTCTTTGAGCAGCCGAGAGAAGATATCATAGGCCCTCTCTCCATAGCCTGATTTTTCAATAACGGTCGGAATAAGATTCATAAAATTGAAGACAATTTCTGGAAGAGGTGATCACGGACCAGCGCATCTTTAGTATAAGCCCGGAGCTGGCCTTGGTCAACTTGATCAGCCTGCTCGGCCGGCAGGTCTTCCTTAATTTTAGCCATCTCTTGGCCGATTTCGTCCTCTGAAATCTCAATCTTCTCGGCTCGCTGCAAGGCTCTGATCAGCAAGAAGTGTTTAACGTTGCGTTCGGCCTCCATCCGATAGGTTTTTTTCAGGTCTTCTTCTTTTTGATTAATCTTCTGCAGATAATCTTCAAAAGGAATCTGCAGTTGGTCGATTACCTGCCGCTTTAGGCTTTCGATTAATCTCGCCTGCTCGTACTCAATCAGCGTGTTCGGTAGCTCGACCTCAGCCGCCTCGGCGATGCGGTCGATTACCTGCTGCCGCCAGCGCTGTTCGCTCGACTGCTGAGCCTGGCGTTCCATATCAGCCCGAACCTTCTGCCTTAATTCTTCAATCGACTCAGCCACTTTCTCCGTTTTAATAAGCTCCTCCAGGCTCACCTTCTCGATCTCTTCAACTTTAACCATCTTGACTTTGAAATCAGCCTCCTGGCCGGCCAGATGAGCCGCAAAATAGGGATCGGGATAAGTCAGTTTGAAGTTCTTCTCTTCTCCGGCCGAAAGGCCAGCCAGCTGGTCTTCAAAGCCGGGAATCAGTCGCCCCTCGCCCAAGATAAAGCGATCCTGCTGGGATTGATCTCCCGGAAAAAGAGAAGATGAAAATTCAATATGGACAAAATCACCCTTTTGGGCCGACCTCTCTAAAGTTTTAAACTTTGACTTGCTCAGTTGCCATGACTTAATCGCCTGTTCAACGTCTTCGTCTTTTACCTCCGGCTTTTCTTTCTTAATCTCTTTAACCAAGGCATGATAGTCTGGCAGTTTAACTTCCGGTAAAACCGGAGCGGTAATTTTAAATTTTGCCACCTGCCCGGGAACAATTTGTTCAATCGTTGTTTGAGCCGGACCAATTGGCTCTAATCCTTTTTCTTTAACTGCCTGCTGCCAAGACGCCTTAATCAGGGCATCGGAAGCCTCAGCCAGGGTCTTGGTCTCTTTAATGCGTTGACCCAGCTCCTCGGCCGGAACTTCAAAAGAAACCTCAATTTTATCGTTGTCTATTTTTTTAGTGGTAATTTTCATAAAACGAATAAAGAGACGAAAATCAAAGTGACCACGCCTATTAATTTAATTAAGATGTTTAAAGCTGGAGCGGCCGCATCTTTAAGGGGGTCGCCGACGAGGTCTCCCGCTAAAGCCGCCTGATGGGCGGCAATATCATCGCTTTCAGCCTCAACTCTTTTCTTGGCGTTATCCCAGATGGCTCCACTATGAGCCATAAACAAAGCCAAGGGAAAGGCGGTAATTAAACTACCGGCCAGAATTCCGCCCATTGTTTCCGGCCCCAGCCACCAGCCAACCGACAGGGGAATTAAAAGAGCAATCACCCCGGGGCCGATTAATCCCCTTAAGGCGTTGCTCGTCGCCAGCTTAATCGGCTGACGATAGTCGGCCTCGGCCCGGCCTTCTTTCAGCCCCACTGTCTCCCGAAGCTGACGGCGCGACTCTTCAATCATCTGTCTCGCCCCAATATTAACCGAACGAATAATTAAAGCACAAAAGAGAAAAGTTAGTGAAGCTCCCAGCAATAAGCCGGCTAGAATAGACGGATTCAGAAACGAAACGGAATCAGCCAGGGTCTGGCGCAAATAAATTGAGAGCCAGGCCACGGCAGTAAAGGCGGCGGCGGTAATGGCAAAGCTTTTTCCAACCGCCGCCATGCTGTTGCCGATCGAGTCCAGAGTCTCGGTTCTTTTGCGAGCGGCCGGACCCAGTTTTAGAGCCTGAACAATTCCGCCGGCATTATCAACCATCGGCCCAAAGGCCCCGGCTGTTAACTCAATCACCAGGGTGCCCAGCACGCCCACGGCCCCGATAGCCACTCCGTAAAAACCGCCCAGATGGTAAGCTAAAAAAATGGTCATGGAAACAATCAGAGCCGGAATGAAGGTGCTGATCAGACCGGCATACATGCCCTCCGAAAGGACTGAGGCGGCTCCCTGGCGGCTGCTCGAGACCACTCTTGAAACCATTCGCCCGCCCGGCATAGTATATCGGCCGGACAGAGCTCCGATTGCCAGTCCAGCTAAGAGACCAATCAAAACAATCAAAAAGTATTGCCATTGTCCAAAGCAACGTAGGCTGATGACAGCCGCACAAGCTAAAAACAAACCGGCGGCCAACAGCTTCCCTCGGCCAACAGCCCTTTCTACTGAACGGACTTCGGCCTCTTCTCTTAATTCTTCTTTGGGTAATCGAATCAAAAAGCTTCCGATAAAACAAGCTAATAAGCTTAAGGCAGCTAGCCAAAGCGGAAAAGTTAAATAGGCTTTGCCGATAAAAGAACCTAAAATCATCGCCGCTACTACCGAAGACAAAAACGATTCCAAAAGATCAGCAGAAGTGCCAGCCAGATCGCCAACATTATCACCAACCTGATCAGCTAGTACAGCCGGATTCCGACAATCGTCTTCCGGAATATTTTCTTCCAGCTTCCCGACCGAATCAGCGGCAATATCGGCACTTTTGGTATATATCCCGCCGCCAATCCGAATAAAAAAAGCAATCAAAGAAACTCCAAAAACATAATAGATCAGAGCCAGTGGTTCTGTGGCCCAATAATAGGCGACTACCAAGCCGAACAGGCCAAAACCAATGACAAAAAGGCTAACGGCCTGCCCCCCGGCTAAAGCAATCTGAAAGCTTTCCTTAAAATCATCTTTAGCTGCTTCAGCCGTTCGAATATTTGTTTCGGACGAGACAAAAATGGCAAAAAGAGCGGCGCCCGTAGCAACCAATAGGCCGATTATGAAGAGCCAGACCTCTTGAGCTTGTCCGCCGAAGACCGCGATGAACAGGGTAATAATAAGCGCCAAGAGGGCCACCGCTCTGAACTGACGCATCAAAAAGACCTTGGCGCCCTGTTTAATCAGCCGGCTAAACATTAGAGACTCTTCCGATTGAGGAGGGGTTTTTTTAATTTGAAAAATCAGGAAAACAGAAAAAACGACCGCTAAAATTCCGACCAACAAAGAAACAAAAAACATTACTCCTTTTCCTCTGTTAATTCTTCCTGTTCTGCTTCCTGATCAACTGCTTTGGCCTGAGTCGGTCGCTGGCCGGACTCATCCCGGACATCTATTTTCCAGCCAGTTAACCGAGCCGCCAGGCGAACATTCTGGCCCTTGCGGCCGATAATTAGAGAAATTTGATCATTAGGAGCAATCACCTTAGCCTCATTGCGGTCATTAAGTTCAACCCGGGAGACTTTGGCCGGAGCTAAAGCATTAATCACAAACTCTTTCGGGTCTTCGGACCAGCGAATAATATCAATTTTTTCGCCGTTTAGTTCATTAGTGACCGCCATAATCCTCATGCCTCGTTGACCCACCATGGCGCCAATAGGATCAACGCTGTCGTCGACTGAAGCCACGGCAACTTTAGCGTGGTGGCCCGGTTCACGGGCAATTGATTTAATAATAATCTGGCCCTCGTTTATTTCGGGCACCTCCAGTTCAAACAGCTTAGAGACTAGTTTGGGGTAGGCCCGAGAGAGAAAGATCGCCGGACCCTTGGTTGTCTGGTCAACACTCAAGACATAGACCTTCTTCCGCTGTCCCGGATGAAAATCTTCGTTAGCGCTTTGCTCTTCCGGAGGCAGGGTTCCGATCACTCCCCGGCCAAGGTCAAAATGAACCGAACCTTGTTCGATCCGTTGAACAATACCGGAGATAACTTCGCCTTCTTTCTGCTTATATTCACTATAAACTGCTTCCCGTTGGGCCTCCTTAACTTTCTGCAGCAAAACCTGTTTAGCTGTTTGGGCCGCAATCCGGCCGAAGGTCGTCTTAGTCGGCAAAGAAACTTTAATTTCATCGCCCACTTCCAGCTCTGCATCGTCTTTGTTGGCTTCGCTTAGCAAAACATGCTGATGGGGATTAAAATAGGATTTGTCTTTTTCCTCGTCTTCAACTACCGTTTTAATCTGCCAAAAAGATACTTGGCCATTTTTGGGGTCAAACTCAGCTTTAATGCGTTGGCCAGCTTCACCGTAGTCCTCCTTGTAGGCAGCGGCTAAGGCGTCCTCCAGAATCTCAATGACCTCTTCCTCGGTGATTGCGTTCTCTTCAGCAATTTGAGCTACAGAAGCTATTAGGTTTTTAAAATCCATTTTCTAAAAATTATTTTAAAGCCTCTTTCAACCGACACCCAGAGGATGGCAGCCAAAAGAGGCTGCCTAAGCTTAACAAAAAAGAGTCAACTGTCAAGAAAGTGGAGTTAGAGGGAATCGAACCCTCATCTCGGCCATGCGAAGGCCGCGCTCGGCCATTGAGCTATAACCCCTAATAATTATGATTTTTTGTTCAGCTCCGCCAGCAGATCCGATAAAGGCAGGCCGTACCGTTCGGCCAC
>JAKQBO010000021.1 GCA_029559515.1 bacterium | reverse complement strand
AGCTGATTTTTTTATCAAGCTGGAACAGTTTTCGCTATAAGGACTGATTACGCGTTCAAGTTTGTTTTTACCATAGAGATACTTAATCAAAGAATAGAAATCTCCATCGCTAGAAATAATTAACGCTTTGTCGTAATTCTCAAGATCAATCATCGCCTGAAGAACCAGATCGGCGTCTATGTTCCCCTTCATATTCCCGTCGCTATCGGGAATAGTCGGCTTGAATATTAGAACATAGCCTGCTTTTTGCAGGAAAGAATAAATGTCTTAATTTCTAGAAACATAACCGATGAAATCTAGGGATTATGTGTTCAAGGGGCTGTTAAGGTGTCAAAATTGCGGATGTTCTATGACTCCCGAATACCACCGTAAGACTAATGGCAAAGAATACATACTCTATTCCTGCACCAATGCAAAGGGAATATGCAAAAGAGAATACGTTAACGAATCTAATCTTTTGAAGCCTATATATGAAATACTTGATAAATTCGGAACTATATCAGAAAAAACCCAAGAAGATCTTGTGGCAGAATTAAGGAAAAATACGGAAAAAGAAGTTGTCTTCCACAAAACCCAGATGCATCGAATTCACAATGAGTATGAAAGCGCTAAAAAGAAAGATGACCGGTTGTTAGAAGTTTTTCTAGACGAGAGAATTCCTAAGGATGATTATGACAGAAAACATCAAGAAATTCAGGATAAGCTCCAACTTCTAAATATTGAATTAGAAGAATACCAAAAAGCTGACTACAATTACCAAACAACAGTATCAACTGTTATCTCCGTGGCTCGAAGAGCAAGATCAATATTCGAGAACTGTTCTGAACCGGCCGAAAAAAGAGCTTTCCTGAGTTTCCTACTTCAGAACCCAACTGTAAAGGCGAAAAAGCTAGATTTTACGCTAGCTTCTCCCTTTAATCTAGTCCTAGAATTAGCTGATTGTCCAACTTGGCTCCGGGGGTCGGACTCGAACCGACAACCAACGCGTTAACAGCGCGTCGCTCTACCAATTGAGCTACCCCGGATTAATTAATAATCTTCCAGCTTCTTCAAAGACTGATCCGATCTCATTCTCTCTAAAGCCTTAACCTGGATCTGTCTAATCCTTTCACGGGTAACGTTAAACTTCTCACCCACCTCCTCCAGCGTCCTGGGCCGACCGTCTTCCAGGCCGAACCTCATGGCCAAAATCTGCCTTTCTCGCGGAGTCAAATCAACCAGCATCGTATCAATTCTTTCTCTCAATAAATTCCGGGCGGCCGGATCAGAAGGCGGAGCGGTGTCTTTGTTCTCAATAAAATCAATCAAAGAGCTGGATTCATCATCTTGGCCAACCGGCTTTTCCAAAGAAACCACTTCTCGGGAAATTTCCATAATCTGGTGGGCCTTTTCTACCGGAATTTCCATCTCAGCCGCTACTTCTTCGGCCAACGGCTCCCGGCCCAGCGTTCTCTGCAGACTTCGACTTATCTTAGTATATTTAGTAATTTTTTCAATCATGTGTACCGGAATTCGAATCGTCCGAGCGTGATTGGCCAAAGCCCGGGTAATCGCCTGGCGAATCCACCAAGTAGCGTAAGTCGAGAATTTATAGCCACGGCGCCAATCAAACTTCTCCGCCGCCCGGAATAGGCCCAAGTTGCCCTCCTGAATCAGATCCAATAAGCTGAGTTTCGTCGTCCGATTGGCGTACTTCTTAGCAATTGAAACTACCAACCTTAGATTGGCCTGAATCAGCTTCTGCTTAGCCTCTTTGTCGCCTTTTTTAATCCTTTTCGAGAGCTCCTTCTCCTCGTCGGCATCAATCAGCTCAGTCCGGCCAATCTCTTGCAAATAAGCTTGAACCGGATCAATTTTGGTCGCTAAGCCCTTCTCAATCTCAATCTCGCCAGTTAAATAGGAAACTTTCGGTTTAATCTTAATCCCGGCGTTTTCTAAAAAACGATAAGTAGCCGTTAATTTTTTAACGTCGCTCTTCAGCCGCGGAAAAGTATGGTTGATTTCGTCCTCGCTGACAAAACCCCGGTCTCGAACCTTGTCGACCAAGGCTTCGAGCTTCTTTTCATGAGCCGTCTTACTTTTTTTAGTCTTTTGCTTTGGGGGCATGATTATTATACAAATCTTGGCTGAGCCGCTGCAGCTCCTTCATTAATTGCTGAGACTTGCGTGGCTTCTGGTCCCGCTCAGCCTGAGCAATCTGCTCGCTCAGCTGCCTCATCTCTTCCCGAATAATCATCTGGCGCAGTTCCATCAAACAGACAGCCATCTCTTCGTCAATATTAACCTGATCCGCTTCAACCTCTAAGGCCAAAACATTAAGCAATGTATCTAACTCCCGAGAAGCCGAGCGCTTATCGGCTAAAGTTTTATCTAACAGGCAGCTAATTATATCACGCGCCCACTTAGAAAACATCTTGAGCTCATCCTTATCAACCAAACAGTGATACTTTTCATCCTGCAGCAACAACCCAATAACCCGCCTCTCTAAGCGATCTTTGCGAGAAAGATGACCCAGAGCCCGGCTCTTGGCCCGGGACGGCTCTGCTTCGGCTGAGGGCTGATCCGACTGACTGGCCGTCTGCTCTAGCGCCAGCCAGATATCAGACTCGTCCGCCCTAAGACGAGTCGCCAGTTCCTGAACCCAATGAGACTGCTCAATTTGGTCGTTGAGGCTCGCCAGCAGAGGGAGAATCAAACGCGAAATTTCGCGCCGGCCCTCCGGTGTCTTCGGATCGTATTGCTTAAAAGCCAACTCGAAATAAAAGTCAAAGACTGATTTTGCATCTTCAACCAGTTGAATCCACTTTTTCGAGTCCTCAGCGATCATATCAGCCGGATCATGTCCGGCCTCCATGGTTACTACCCGGACTAAAAAACCAGCTGATTGAGCCAGACCAATGCCCCGCTGCGTCGCGAGATTGCCGGCACTATCCATATCGAAGGCCATCAATAAATTATCAGTGTAGCGCTTCAGGATTGATAACTGGCTTTGGGTTAAAGCCGTTCCGCTAGTCGCCACTGTCTGAGACAATCCCGCCTGGTGATTCATAATCACATCGGTATAGCCCTCGGTTAAAATAGCCTGATCTTGCTCGCGAATGGCCGACTTGGCCCGATCTAAGCCATAAAGAACCCGGCTCTTGTCATAAATCAGCGTCTGGGGTGTATTAATATATTTAGCGGATGCCTCATCGCCCTCAAAGACCCGGCCACCGAAGCCAATCGGCTGCCCCTGTAAATTATTAATCGGAAAGATAATCCGACCCCGAAAACGATCATAAACGGTGCCTTTTTCCGGATGTTTTACGGCCAGTCCGGCCGCCAAGGCTTCTTCTTTGCGAAAGCCTTTTTTCTGGAGATAATCGAGCAAATCATTCCATTGATCCGGAGCATAGCCCAGGTGCCATTCTTCAATCGTGGCTTCTGTCAGGCCTCGCCCGAGTAGATATTTTTTAGCTCGCTGGCCAACTTCATTCTCTTTAAGCTGCTTTTCAAAGTAGACCGCGGCCTGCTGACAAACGTCATAAAGGGCTTTCTGCTCACTGCGCAACTGGCTCTGGGCAGCGCTGATTTCAACTCCCGCCCGGCGAGCCAGCAGATGCAAGGCCTCTCGGAACTCAATGCCTTCCATCTCCATAACAAAAGAAAAGACATCGCCGTAAGCCCCGCAGCCGAAGCATTTATAAGTTTGGCGCTCGGGCGAAACATAAAAAGAAGGCGTTTTTTCATTGTGAAAAGGACAAAGAGCTTGATAACCAGCGCCAACCTTTTTCAACTTCAAATATTCGCCGACAATGTCGATGATATCTAACCTGCTTTTAATCTCTTGAGCCGGAGAAGTCATTTTCAATATTTAATCTTAACCTAAAGCTAGGGGGTTGACAAGAAATCATAATGGGTATATATTCATTATAGATAGTTAGTCGAGCTATCGATAATTAATCATTAACAGAACTATGCCTAGATTTGATGGCACTGGCCCCGCCGGCTACGGTCCAATGACCGGGCGCGGCTTCGGTCCTTGCGCTCAAGGCTTCGGCTTCCGTCGGTTTCAGCGCTGGCTTCCTCAAGACGAGTTAACTGAATTGGAATTAGCTGAAAAGGAGTTAACCGCGGAACTGGAAGCTGTTCGCCAGAGAAAGCAGGATCTCAAGGGTCAAAAGTAAAAGAAGGCCGGTAACCTCAGCTCCTTTTAAAAAGGGGCTGAGGGTAAGCCTTCTTTGACTAATATTTTAACATAAAAACATGCCTCGACCAAGAAGTTGCCGCCGGATCAGATTCCAGCCCAAAGCTCACTATTTTAAACCCCAGGGTATTCCCCTGCGGTCGCTTGAGGTAGTTGAGTTGTCGTTAGAAGAGGCCGAAGCGATCAGACTGAAGCACGTCTTAGGCTTAGAGCAAATTGAATGTGCGCGAAGAATGAACACCTCACAGAGCACTTTTCAAAGAATTCTATCCTCAGCTTCAAAAAAAATCGCCACCGCGATTATTCAAGGACAAGCAATTAAAATAGTTACCGGGAAATAAAGAGGCAAACCTTTAAAATTCTTGGGTTTGCCATAACCCTTACTCAGAGGCCGACTCCGGTTCGGCCTCTTTTTCTAAATTGTGGCCGCACTGATGGTAGCCTGGTCACGTTGCCTGTGTCTCGTCTGTTACAGCGTGACAAAGGGGGCGCTCTTGGCCCATGATCTCACTTTCTTAAAAGCAATCGCCCGGTTCAATAAACCACAGGCAACACAAAAGTCAACCTTCGTTATTTATAACGGCGGAGGGGGTGGGATTCGAACCCACGAGCCCCTTACGGGGCACGGCTTTCCAAGCCGTTCCATTGAGCCGCTCTGGCACCCCTCCCTATTTCTTCTCAATCAGACGCTTAATTCTCTCTTCAACCGGCGGATGAGTAGCAAATAAACCAACTAGCCACTCCTTAGACTGCTGTCCGCGAAAAGGAGAAACTACAAATAAATGAGCGTTGCTGGTAGTGGCGCGCGACAATTGATTCGGATCCCCGGAGATCTTAGCCAAGGCGCTGGCCAGGCCTTCGGGATAACGAGTAATCAGAGCCCCGGAAGCATCGGCTAAAAATTCCCGGCGACGGGAAATCGAAGCCTTAATTATAGCCGCCGCCAATGGAGCCAAGATCAGGCCAATTAAACCAATTATAGCCATCAGGCCACCATCGCGCTGGTCGTTGCCTCGCAAGAGACTCATCCGGAAAGAAACATTCGACACCATGGCAATCGCGCCAACCATAACAATAACGACCGTACCGATTAGAATGTCCTTATTACGGACATGGGACAATTCATGGGCAATGACCCCTTCTAGCTCTGAGCGGTCTAGCCGCTCTATCAGCCCCCGGGTAACGATCACCGACGCATGCTTTTCGTTCCGCCCGGTGGCAAAGGCGTTGGGCTGTTTCTCTTCCATAATATAAAGACGGGGCATGGGTAAGCCGGCGGCAATCGCCAGATTCTCGGTCAAACGATACAGCTCCGGCTCGTCTTCCTGAGCGACCTGCTTGGCCCTCATTGTTTTCAAAACTAGCTTGTCAGAGTACCAATAAGCAAAAAAGTTCATCAATAAGCTCCAAACAATGGCGATCAAGAGAATAATCCAAGTATCAAACCAGTAGCTCAAAAACCAGCCGACAGCGATAATTAAGGCCATCAACAGAATCATTAGCACCCAGGTTCGCCGAACATTACTATCGGCTTGGCTGTAGAGGTTGGCCATCGGTTAAAAACTCACTTTCGGCGCCTGGCGCTCGGCAGCATCGGCCAATTCAAAGAGATCCATCTGGTTAAATTTAAAGAGCCGGGCCATTAAATTATCAGGGAAGCTCTCAATGCGAATATTGAGATCGCGGACATTGGTATTGTAGAACCGCCGAGCGGCCTGAATTTTATTCTCAGTATCGGCCAGCTCCTGCTGTAAGGCGATAAAGTTCTGAGAAGCCTTTAATTCGGGATAATTTTCAACCACCGCAAAGAGCGACTTCAAGGTCTGAGAAAGATTATTCTCGGCTTGGGCCTGCTCATTAACTGTTTTAGCGTTAACAGCTGAGGCGCGAGCCCGGGTAACATTATCAAAAACGTCTTTCTCGTGCTGGGCATAGCCCTTAACCGTCTCCAATAAATTAGGGATCAAATCATACCGCCGCTTTAGCTGGACATCGATATCCGCCCAAGCTTCTTTAGCCCGCTGGCGCAATCGCACCAAGCGATTATAGGCCAAGATAATCCAAAAGACGATAACAATAACAATCCCGATAATCGGGTAAATAGATGGGTGCATGTTTCTAGTTTTAATATACAGATATTATAGCAAGCGCTCCCCGCTTAGCAACTAAACGGGGAGCGATGATACAAGCTATATTACATGCCCGGCATCTGCCCATAGCTGGGATGCTCCGGCTTTTCTTCCGGAATCTCGATGACCGCGGCTTCAGTGGTCAGCAACATCATGGCCGCCGAAGCAGCGTTCTCCAGGGCGGTTCGGCAAACCTTGGTGGGATCAATTACTCCGGCCTTAAAAAGGTCTTCGTATTGGCCGGTCAGGGCATTCAATCCGAAGCCGTCTTGGCCGGCCATAACTTTGTCAACTACCACTGAACCTTCAAAGCCTGCATTTTCAGCAATCCCGCGAATCGGCGCTTCAATCGCCTTCCTTAAGATGTTTAAGCCAATCTTCTCCTCGCCTCGGACTTCAACTTTATCCAGAGCCTGGCTAACCCTTAACAGGGCTACCCCACCACCGGGAATAATGCCCTCCTCAATAGCGGCCTGAGTGGCCGCCAAAGAGTCTTCCGCCTTGTGCTGGCGGGCTTTCTGCTCGGTCTCAGTCGGGGCGCCAACTCTAATAATAGCCACGCCGCCGGTTAGTTTGGCTCGGCGTTCCTGAAGCTTCTTCCTCTCAAAATCAGAATCAGCTTCGATCTCGGCCTGAGCCAGAGATTTAGCTCTCTTTTCTATCTCGGCTGGCTTTCCCTTGCCATTAATAATAATCGTGTCGTCTTTGGTTGAGGTCACTTTCTCGGCCTGCCCCAGGTCGGTTATCTGAACATTTTCCAGCTTCATGCCCTTCTCCTCGCTGATTACCCGGCCGCCGGTAACTACTGCAATATCCTCAAGCATCTCCTTGGTCCGGTTGCCAAAGCCCGGTGCTTTAACCGCCAAAGTATTAAAGACGCCCTGAATTTTGTTAATGATTAAAGTGGCTAAGGCCTGGCCGTCAACATCATCAGCAATAATTACCAGCTCCTTCTTACCGGCTTCAGCCATCTTTTCCATGATCGGTAAAATTTCGGCAACTGAAGATATTTTACGATCAGTAATCAGAATCATCGGATTTTTCATCTCGGCCTTCATTCTCTCCTGATCGGTAATCATGTAGGGAGAAACATAGCCCTTATCGATCTGAAGGCCCTTCACCATCTCTTGAGACAAGCCAAAGGTCTTTGATTCTTCAACCGTCACAACACCGTTCGGCCCGACTTCGGTTAAAACCTCAGCTATCAAATTACCCATCTCCGGATCCTCAGCCGAGATAGTCGCGACCTGGGTAATCTCAGATTTATTGGTAATCTTTTTTGACATCTGCTCCAAGGCTTTAGTCAGAGCCTTGATGCCCTTAATAATGCCTCTTTTAATGGCTAATGGGTCAGCCCCAGCAGTGACGTTCTTCATGCCCTCAGCCGCAATCGCCTGGGTTAGCACCACGGCCGTGGTTGTTCCATCGCCGGCCGCCTCGCCGGTCTTAGAAGCAACTTCCTTAACAATCTGGGCGCCCAGGTTTTCCATCTTGTCAGGCAGTTCAATCTCTTCAGCGATCGTCACCCCGTCGTTCGTAATCAGCGGACTGCCGTAGCTCTTTTCTAAGATAACATTGCGGCCCTTGGGGCCCAAAGTAACCCTGACAGCATTAGCTAATTGATCTAAGCCGCTTTTTAGCCTCTCGCGGGCCTCCTCGTGATATTTAATTTCTTTAGCCATAGCAATAAAATAGTTAATTAATCAATGATGGCCATAACATCATCTTCTCGGGCCATCAAATACTCCTGACCATCAACCGATATCTCTGTCGGCCCATATTTCGAGAAGATAACCTTCTCGCCTTTTTTAACAGTCATCGGACGCCGCTCGCCGGAGTCAAGCATTTTGCCCGGGCCAACCGCCACTACTAAACCCTGTTCCGGCCTCTCTTTGTCGGCCGTCTCGGGAATGATAATGCCGCTCGCTGTTTTTTCGCCTTCCGATATTGGCTCAATTAAAATGTAGTCAGCTAATGGTTTTATCTTCATTTTTAATAAATAGGTTAATTAAAATCGACCAATCTAAAACCTGCTCTAACGAGTCAAAGCAGGTCATATCGGGTTTCATTCTATCAATTTTAAGTCATTTGTCAAGATTGAGAAAAATAACTCTTTTGGTAGAATAAGGATATGAAAAGTCGTTGGAGTACCCGTTTAATCGCTCAAATAATCGCCGCCGGACTCGGCCTTTGGCTGGCTGATCGCTACCTCTCGGCCGTTGAAATTCAAGGTGGCTGGGAGCTTTTTCTTAAAGCAGCCGTGGTGATCGGCTGTTTAAATTTTTTTATCCGGCCAATCCTCAAAATCATTAGCTTGCCCATCCGTATCTTGACTTTGGGACTCTTCAGTGTCATCATCGACATGTTGATGATCTGGGGGGCCACTTATCTTTATCCGGCCCTCGTGATTCCTTGGTTCTGGCCGCTCTTCTGGACTTCGATCCTGGTCGGTCTCAGTACCGCTGTTATTTCCTTTATTTTAAAATGAGTCCATTAATGATTGCTCAAACGGCCGTCTCGGTTGCCCTGGTTGCTGTGATTCTCCTCCAGCAAAGAGGCACAGCTATCGGTAGCTTCATGGGCGGCGGCAGTGGAGAAAGTTACGCTTCCCGGCGCGGGATGGAAAAGTACCTGCTCTGGGCCACTATTATTCTATTGATTGTTTTTGTTGGCCTCGCAATTGCCAATCTTGTTTTTGCCTAATCAATGACCGAACCTAAGTCCTCAGAGACAAATTCGGATCCTGCCTTGTTTTGGAAAAAAATCTGGCAAGAGTCCCACCTTTGGGAAAAGGTGGTTTTCGGCTTTTTTATCCTGGCCTTTCTAGGCGCCACCTTCCAACTGCTGAATTATCAGAAAAGCACTGTTGACCAGCGTCCGGCCCCGGGCGGAGTATATCGCGAGGGCATTGTTGGCCAGCCCCGTTTTCTCAATCCGCTCTATTCTCCGGCTAACGATCCCGATCAGGATATTGTCGAGCTGGTCTTTAGCGGCCTGATGAAATACGACGGGTCGGGCAACATCGTCCCCGACTTGGCCCAGGCATATCAGATCAGCGAAGACGGAAAGGTTTATCACTTCACCCTGAGAGACAATCTCTTCTGGCATGACAATCAGCCTCTGACCACAGACGATATTGCTTTCACTGTTCGCACTATTCAGAACCCAGACTATAAAAGCCCTCTGCGGGCTGGCTGGCTGGGGGTAGAAATAGATAAGATTTCTGATCGGGAGATTAAGTTTATTTTAGACTCTCCTTACGCCAGCTTTTTAGAGACCGCCACCACTAAAATAATTCCCCGGCATGTCTGGAAGGAGACGCCGGCCCTCACCTTCCCCCTGGCCGTTTCTTCAACCTTGTCCTTTATCGGCTCTGGCCCCTATCGCTTTGAAAGCCTTGATCTTGATAACCAAAAAAAGGTCCAAGCCTTAAATCTTGAGTTTTTCAGCCAGTACTATCGGGCGGATCGCCCTTATATTTCTCAATTCGTCTTCCGCTTCTACGAAGATGAAGACGCTCTGATCAGAGGGGCTCAACGCGGTGAAATTGACGGGTTTTCTTTAACCGCTCCCGAGCTTCAGCCGGACCAGGATGACTTCATCGCCCATCGCCTCAGCATGCCCCGCTACTTCTCTATCTTCTTTAATCCGGAAAATTCACGTTTATTGGCGGTTAATGCTATCCGCGAGGCTCTGCAGTCCAGCCTCGATCAAGAAAAGCTCATCGAGCAAGCGGCTCCCTATCAGGGCCACTTAATTACCTCTCCTATTCTGCCCGACTTTTACGGCTTTGAGCCGCCGACCAACGGACATTCGTACGATCCAGAAAAAGCCGGCGCAATATTAGATGATCTAGGTTATCACTTAGATCCTGATACTGGTTATCGCCACCAACAGCCAGCTGTTGAATCTGATGTTTTTACATCAGACTTGAAGGTTGGCAGTCAAAACAGCGAAGTCCGAGCTCTGCAAGAATGCCTGGCTAAATTTCCTGATCTCTATCCCGAAAGCGAAGTTACCGGATATTATGGAAATAAAACTAAGGCCGCCGTTATCCGCTTTCAAGAGGCTTACGCGGAAGAAATCTTGGACCCCTGGGGCTTTAGCCAAGGCACCGGCATCGTTAGCCGAACTACCCGGGTTAAATTAAATGAAGTCTGCTTCCCGAAAGAGCAACAAGTCGAAGAGCTAGAGATTACCTTAACCACCATCGATCAACCTCATTTAATCCGTCTCGCCGAGGCTATCCAGCAGCAGTGGCAAGATATCGGGATTAAGACTAACATCCGATATCTGCCTTCAGCAGAATTGGAAAACGAGGCGGTTGCGCCTCGTGATTATGAAGTTCTCCTGCTCGGGCAAGTACTGGGCGCTATTCCTGATCCACTACCCTTCTGGCACTCTTCTCGAAAGAGAGAGCCCGGAGTCAACCTGGCTCTTTACGAAAATGACCAAGCTGATAAACTGCTCGAACAGGCGCGGGCCACTATTGATCCCGAAGAAAGACAACGCCTTTTGGAGCAGTTCCAGGAAATTTTGCTCGATGACGCCCCGGCCATATTCCTTTATCGGCTTGATTATTTGCACTTTGTCTCCCCCTCGGTCCAGGGTTATGATCTTGAGAAGATCACCCTGCCTCATAAGCGCTTCTCAACCATTGCTGACTGGTACCTCAACACTCAACCCGACTGGGGTCGATAAAAGCCCATCAGCCAAGGTGGCGGAACTGGCAGACGCGATAGCTTCAGGAGCTATTGAGCGTAAGCTCGTGCGGGTTCAAATCCCGCCCTTGGCACAGAAACATAATCTCTGATTTGTGTTTCCTAAAAAGTTAATCAGTAAACCTAATTTAGTTCAACTGCTCTCAGTTGAACAACTGTAATTTATCATGAATAAAAAAGATTCTAAGATTTCTGTCATTCCGCTCGCTGGCTTAGGCGAAGTCGGGCGGAATATGACTCTGATTGAGTATCAAAAAAAGATTCTCATTATTGACGCCGGAGTTGGATTCCCTCAAGAAGACACCCCGGGAATTGACTTTGTCATCCCGGACATCTCCTATCTCAAAAAGAGAAAAGAGGATATTGTCGGTATGGTCTTTACTCACGGCCACTACGACCACATTGGCGCCTTGCCCTACTTAATTGACGGAATTGGCTCAGTGCCGATGTTTGCCTCTGATTTGACCCGAGAAATTATTATGAGGCGGGACAAAGAATTCAAGCACCGAACCCGAGTTGAGGTCACCGCCGTTAAGGCCGGAGAAACAGTGGCTCTGCCGCCTTTTAAAATTACCTTTGTCCATCAGGTTCACAACATTCCGGCCAACTTCGGATTATTGATCGAAACTCCAGATGGAAACATTTTTCATACCGGAGACTTTAAATTTGACGACGATCCAGTCAATGACCGTCCCGTTGATTTTAAAGAGTTGGAACGAATCGGCCGAAAAAAGATAACCCTATTAATGTCTGACTCGACCGGCGCTGAAGATCCCGGGCATTCTCTTTCCGAGCGAGTCATTAGCAAGAACATCGAGCAGGTAATCTGTTCGGCTGAACAAAGAGTCGTTATTGCCACCTTTGCTTCATTAATTAACCGCATCCAGCAAGTTATCACATCCTCTGAGAAGTGTGGTCGCCGAGTCGCTGTTATCGGGCGCTCAATGAAAGAAAATGTCGAAGCCGGCCAGCAACTCGGCTATCTTAAAGTAAAGCCCGGGACCTTAATCAAGCCCGAACAGGCAGCCAGCTTGCCCCCGGATCGGATAACAATTCTTTGTACCGGCAGCCAGGCTGAAAGCAAAGCGGCCTTATTAAGAATCGCTAACAATGAAGACCGCTATATTAAACTTGATAAAGGAGACGTCGTCGCTTTCTCCTCCTCGGTCATCCCCGGAAACGAGCGGACCGTCCAGGCTCTTAAAGACCGCTTCTATCGCCAGGGATTGGATGTTATTCATTATAATATGATGGACATCCATGCCGGCGGACACGCCCGGCAAGATGAGCTGGCCCAGATGATTCAGATTATGAAGCCAAAGTATCTCATGCCGATTCATGGCTACTGCGCGATGATGGTTAATCATAAAAAAATCGCCATGGAACAAGGAATGGCCGAAAGTGATATTGTGATCGGCGAGAACGGACAGGTGATCGAGCTATCTCCCCAGGGCATGACTATCGGCCGACGCGTCGTCCCCGCCAGCTATGTCTTTGTTGACGGACTGGGGGTTGGCGATGTCGGCGAAGTCGTATTGCGAGACCGCCAAAACTTAGCTCGGGACGGAATGTTCGTCATTATTGTGACCATAGACCACCAGACCGGCAAAATACAAGACTCACCTGACATCATCTCGCGAGGCTTTATCTATCTTCGGCAATCAAAGCAGCTCCTTAAGGAAACTCGGCAAAAAGTGACTGAGATTGTTAAAAAGTCCACCCGAGGCGGAAAGAAATTTGACGTTACCTACATTAAGGATAACATTAGAAATGACATCGGGGCTTTCCTCTTCGAAAAGACAGAGCGGCGGCCGATGGTGCTGCCTGTAGTTATTAAGGTTTGATTATGACTATCTTTTCAGGTATCCGGCCGACCGGGTCAATCCATATCGGCAACTACCTTGGAGCCATTAAAAACTGGCTGGATTTGCAGGACAATCATGACTGTTTTTTCTGCATTGTTGATTTGCACGCAATCACTACCCC
>JAKQBO010000011.1 GCA_029559515.1 bacterium | reverse complement strand
TTTGTGATAAAATATATACTATGAAAAGATCAGATAGAATAGAATCATGAAATACGAGAAAATATGGAATAAAGTTTTAAGTCCCAATGAAACAGTAGAATATGAATTTTCTATTGGTCAGAAATACATTAACTTTTCCTTAATTTTTTTGGGGATACTAATTTTTCTTATCTTCTCCTGGATTTCTATAACTCTAGCGATAATTTTGTTCTTAGGAGCTCTTTTTTATTACGGCTTTTACTTAAAGGCAGCCAATGCTTATGCTCTGACCAACAAAAGAGTTTTAATCCATCGAGGGTGGCTATCTACTCATATGACTAGCGTGGACTATCAAAAGATCACGGATATTAAAGTCAGGGAGTCTTTTTTCGATAGAATTATTACCCAGACCGGGCACATATCGATAAATACCGCAGGGGCAAATCTAACAGAAATAGTTATAGTACACATAGATTCGCCCTATGAAGTAAAAAAGAAGATCGATATGTTAAAAGATAAAATTACATCGGCAGGCGGTGGTTAAGATTCGTCTTTTCCCATAATAAAAAAGAGATTAATTTTTAATCAGCAGAGAGACGTGGAGCTGTTTTTGCGGCAACATAAGTTTTATAGCTTGGATTGTATTCCATGTTGGTGCGGTGTAATGCATAATGATATCTTAAAAATGGAAGAAAACCTTATAAACCAAAAAAAACGAGCAAATCAGAGCAGAACAAGGTAGTCCTTTTCTGAGGGGCGTGTTTTGGTTATTTTCGTTTTTTTAACGATTTAGT
The DNA here is from genome assembly GCA_029559515.1 of bacterium. Classification (GTDB taxonomy): domain Bacteria; phylum Patescibacteriota; class Minisyncoccia; order Minisyncoccales; family UBA1441; genus UBA1441. Next base: position 23,937 of record JAKQBO010000011.1, on the reverse strand, counting down.
CGCTTATCGTGGTTACATGGATGCTCTACGGATCTTTGTGGCATTCTCCAGCGGGGGCCGCTAGAACAAAGCTATAAAATCATTTGCGTCTTTCCGCCTGAAGAAGTGGGGTTATGAAGAAAGTATTTTTATTTTGGCCAGTTTTCATAGTCACGATTGTTTTAGTGATTTTTTTAATTCGACCGGGAGGCGAAGAACGTCTGCCGGCGGCTGAAGAAATTAATAATTGGCCGGGAGGGGTAATGGCGACAGAAGAAGAGGTTTCGCCAGACTTTACTTATTTAGAGATAATTGCCGACCAGAAGGACCAGCTCATTGATCAAAAAAAGGATTTTATTGAAGTTAATTTAGAGGAGGAGACAGTTAGACTTTATCGATCGGGCCAAATAATAAAGTCTTTTGCCTTTTTAGTAGCTGGTGATGCTGATAATTGGGGCGGGTCAGCGGCCGGTCTTTATCATGTTCGATCTAAAAATAGAATTAGTTATTCGGTTAGCTCAGGGCTATACATGCCCTATGCGCTTCATTATTACGGCAAGTATTATATTCATGGGGAGCCTTATTATCCCGCCGGCCGAAAGTTTACTGCTGAATTTTCCGGCGGCTGTATCGGATTATCTAACCAAGACGCTCAGGATCTATATAATGAAGCAGAGATTGGCCTGCCAGTATTGGTGATCGACCGGAGCCGGGCGAAGCACGTTTATCAGAATCAAAACATTTCTGATTTTCCTGAAATTACGGCAGCTAGTTATCTGGTGGCTGATCTCGATTCTGGCCAAATTTTAGCTGAATTTAATTCTCAAGAAATTAGGCCCATCGCTTCAGTTACCAAGCTGATGACGGCGACCGTTGTGGCGGAAACAGTTAATTTGAGCAAGTCAATAACCGTTGATCCTTCGATGCTCATAGCCTATGGCAGTGTTGAGCGGGTTGAACCCGGCCAGACTCTTAATGTGGTCGAGCTTTTCTATCCTTTATTAGTTGAGTCTTCTAATAATGCCGGAGAGGTTTTAAGCCATTTTCTTGGCCGAGATCGAACAATTAATCTGATGAATCAGAAGACGGCAGCACTTTTAATGCCGGATACTTACTTTGTTGATCCCCACGGTTTAAACCCAGAGAATGTTTCAACCACCGGGGATCTTTTTCAACTAACTCGCTATATCTTCTATAATCGGCCGCCTCTCTTGAGAATTAGTCGGGGTGAATTAGTGCACCCCCTTAGCCAGTTTCAACTTGAGATCGATCAGCTTTGGAACAAAAACACCTTTGCGCATGACCCTAACTTTATCGGTGGAAAGAGCGGTTTTATAAAACTATCTCGTCATACCGGCACCATGCTATTTCAGTTTGTTGACGGGTCGGGCGAGATTAGAAACATCGCCATTATTTACCTTGGATCAGAAAATCCCAAGAGTGAAGTCCAGCGAATTTATGCCTGGCTCCGACAAAACTTTTCTCTCGACCCGGTCTTCTAATCGGGCGGAATTTAAAATGACTGTTCTTAGTTAGTCTTTTTTCTTAGCCAAACTCTGTTAATATTCTAGGCAATATGGAAACACCGACGATTGAAGAAATAATTTCTCAGCTTGATGATTTAAACCAGGAGAAGGCTGACTTAATCCGGAAGGCCTATGTTTTTGCGGAGCACGCCCATCAAAATCAAAAACGTTTTTCCGGAGAGCCCTATATTGTCCATCCCTTGCATGTGGCTAAGACTTTAGCTGAATTACAAGCTGATCCTGATACGGTTATAGCTGGGCTGCTTCACGATACGATGGAGGATGCCGATGTTTCGGCTGAAGAAATCAGGCAGGAATTTGGCGAAAACATTGCTTTTTTAGTTGAGGGAGTCAGCAAGCTGGGGGCCTTAAAATATCACGGCATGAAGAAACATGCCGAGAGTCTCAGAAAAGTTTTTGTGGCGATGGCGACTGACATTAGGGTGGTGATCATTAAACTGGCCGATCGTCTGCACAACATCCGCACCCTGCAATATGTTCCGAAAAGAAAACGTCAGAGAATTGCTTTGGAAACTTTAGAGATTTATGCTCCGTTGGCTAATCGTCTGGGCATGGGAAAGCTCAAGGGGTTATTGGAGGACGCGGCTTTTCCTTATGTTTATCCCAAAGAATATGAACAAGTAATGCAATTGAGAAAAACCCGGGGACAGGAATCAATTAAGCGCCTCGAAAAGGTTTATCGCAAACTTAAAGTTAGGATGGCCGAGGAGGGGATTAATGAAGTTAAGGTGGAATATCGCATAAAGTATCTTTACAGTCTTTACCAGAAGCTGCTCCGCTACGATATGGATATTGATAAGATCTTTGATATCTCAGCCTTAAGGGTCATTGTCCCAGAGATGAGCGACTGTTACCGGGTTTTAGGTTTAATTCACTCCACTTGGCGTCCGGTGCCGGGCCGATTGAAGGACTATATCGCCAACCCCAAGCCGAACGGCTATCAGAGCATTCACACCTCAATCTTTATTGGTGACCGGTACATCGCGGAGATTCAAATTAGAAGCCAGGAGATGCACCACGAAGCCGAATATGGAGTCGCTTCACATATTATTTATGACGAGAGCGGTAAGCCTCAAAACGGAGGCGAGCTGGAGAAGAAGTTGGCCTGGATTAGCGATTTGATTAATTGGCAGAAGGAGGTCTCCCACTCCGGCCACTTTCTTCAGGCCCTCAAGAGTGATTTTATTCAGAACAGGATCTTTGTCTTTACGCCGAAAGGTGATGTCGTCGAGCTGCCGGTTGGAGCCACGCCGATAGATTTTGCTTATGCGATTCATTCCGATATCGGCCACCGGGCGGTAGCGGCTCGAGTTAATAATAAATTTGTCGGCCTAAGCCATAAGCTGGTCAACAACGATTTGGTTGAGATCGAAACTAAAAAATCTGGCCATCCTTCTTATCGCTGGCTGAGTTTTGTTAAAACTCAAACGGCCAAGAGGCACATCAGGGCCTATCTCCAGCAGGAGGATAAAACCGGACGGAAAGTTGAGCTTTAACGGTCTGCTTCGGCTTCAGACAGAAGCTAATTTTTGGCTTGATAATTCGCGGATTATGGGATAAAATAAGGCATAATCAGTAGTTTTATGGATTTTAACAAAGTCGGAAAAGAGGCTCAGGAAGCTATTAATAAATGCCGGGATCTATCAGAGCTGGAAGAGATCTCCCGGCGTTATTTAGGTAGAAAAGGGGTGGTTACTTCGGCGTTTCAAAAGATAGCTGAGCTTTCTCATCAAGAGAAAAGAGAACAAGGCAGACAGCTTAATCAATTAAGAGGAAAATTGGAAAAAGAAATCGAGCAGAAAAGACAAGGCTTAAAAGATAGTTTTTTTCAGGAAAAGAGCGAGAGAAAAATAGATATTTCCCGTCCCGGGAAGCGCTTTAAGGCTGGCCATCTTCATCCTTTAACCCAGGTGGTTCGCCGGATAGAGGACATCTTTCAACTAATGGGATTTTCGGTAGCTGAGGGTCCGGAGCTAGAGACAGAATATTATAACTTTGATGCTCTTAATATTCCGGCCGATCATCCGGCCCGGGATATCTGGGACACCTTTTGGGTGAAGGGAGCTAAAAAAGGACAAAAGAACCTTCTGCGTACCCATACTTCGCCTAATCAGGTTCGTTATCTTGAGAAAAACCATCCGCCGCTAAGGATTATTGTCCCCGGCATGTGTTATCGCCATGAGGCGACTGATCGTACTCACGGCTTTCAGTTTATGCAGGTAGAGGGGTTGATGGTTGACCGGGAGGTCTCTTTGGCTAACTTCAAGGCGGTCGTGGAGAAATTTTGCCAGATGTTTTTTGGTCCGGAGACGGAGATTAGAATTATTCCTGACTATTTTCCCTTTACAGAACCGAGTGTTGAAGTAAGTATCCGCGACAAAGATGGTCGTTGGCTTGAGATTATGGGCGCTGGTTTAGTGCATCCTAATGTTTTTAAATCTGTCGGTTACCGCCCTTATGAGTGGCAAGGTTTCGCCTTTGGAGTAGGGGTAGAACGCCTGGCCATGATTAAGTACGGATTGGACGATCTCCGCCAGTTTTATCAAGGAGACTTGAGACTAATTCAGCAGTTTTGACATGATTTTTGACTATTCTTGGCTTCAATCTTTTTTCAAAAAGAAACTTCCGACTCCGCAAGAAATGGCTGAAGTTTTGACGCAGCATGGTTTTGAAACTCAGCTTGCCGGGCAGGTTTTTGATGTTTCAATTCCGCCATCTCGGGCTGGCGATTGTTTGAGTCACCTAGGCTTGGCTCGAGAGATCGGGGCAATTCTAAATTATCGGCTTAATTATTCGGTTGATCCGAAAAAGATCAAAGCAGGTAAAACCGGTTTTAAGGTATCGGTAGTGGATTCCGAGCTCTGTCCTCGCTACGGCCTGTCAGCCTGGTCGGGGATAACGGTCGGAGATTCTCCGGCGGAGATAACTAGCAGGATTAAAGCCGCCGGGCAGCGGCCCATCAACGCCATCGTTGATTTGGTTAATTATTTAATGCTCGAGACGGGCCAGCCGATCCACGCCTTTGATGCTGATAAAATCCGGGGCTCGATCACAGTAAGACTGTCTCAAGCCGGCGAGGTTTTTGTTTCTTTGGAAAATAAGAAATATCGTCTGCCGAAGGGGCTGCTGGTTGTGGCCGATCAGGCAGGGATCTTGGCTTTGGCCGGCCTCAAGGGCGGCATTCAAGCTGAGGTTACCCGAGAAACAAAAAATATTATGGTTGAGGCTGCTAATTTTAATAGCAGGATTGTGCGGCAGGCAGTTAAAGAATTTGATCTGAGAACCGAGGCTTCTTGGCGCTTTGAAAACGGCCTAGATCCCAGCTGGGTTGATTTTGCCCAGCGGCGGTTAAGAGATCTGGGTCAACCTATTTTGAAACCTGATAAAATCGAATTGGTGGCCGATATTTATCCGAAGCCTGTTCGAGATAAGAGTATCAGCTTAGACTTAACTTGGATGCGGCAGTTATTAGGGGTAAAGATTTCGACTCAGCAGACTGAGGGAATTCTGAAAAGACTCGGATTTAAAATAAAGGTTATTTCAAGCCGGAAGCTGAAGGTTGAAGTGCCTAGCTGGCGCCTCGACATTCAGGCCCCGGAAGACTTGGTGGAAGAAGTCGGTCGTCTTTACGGCTACGATCAGATTAAATCTGACCCACCCCAGGCCCTGCTGATTCCGCCCCAAGTTAACCATGCCAGGTTTTGGCAGCGGGTGGTTGAAGACTTGATGGTTCATCTGGGAATGAACGAAACTTACCAGTATTCATTTCTGAGTGCCCGGGAGTTGTCGCTTTTTGGCTATCCCGAAGCCCAGGCAGTTGAATTAGCCAATCCCATCAGCGCCCGCTACCAATATCTGCGCTTCAGTTTGTTGCCTAATTTACTTAAATCCGCCCGGGAAAACTCGAAACGTTTTGGTCAGGTCGAACTGTTTGAGATTGGGCAGACTTTTTATCGTCCGGACCGAGAGCGCTGGACCCTGGCCGGGGTTTTGTTTGATCATCAGGCCGATCAGGAAAAGTTTTATGAACTAAAAGGCGTCGTTGAATCACTGATTGAGCGTTTGGGCATTACCGATGCTTGGTTTGACGATTATCAGGCTGAAGATTATTTTGGCGGATCCAAAACCTGGCATCCAAGCCATCGGGCCGAGGTTAAGGTTGGTTCAAAAGTAGTCGGGTTTCTAGGGGAAATTCATCCAATACTGGCTGATCGCCTTGGTTTTCAAAATCCAGTTTTTGCTTTTGAAATTGATCTTGGCCAATTAATTGAGCTTGCTTCAGAGCAGCAGGAATACCAGCCCATTTCTCCTTACCCGGCTGTCATTCGGGATTTATCAGTTTTGGTTCCCGAGACGACAAGTATAGAAAAGGTCATCTATGTGGCTGATTTGACCGGGGGCGATCTAGTGCGGGATGTTGATCTGGTTGATGTCTATCAAGACAAGCAGCTGGGTCAAGGTAAGAGCCTGACCCTGAGGGTGGTCTATCAGTCGACGGAGAAAAATTTAAGCGCTTTGGACGTTAACAAATTAGAGCAGAAGATTATTAAAGCCTTTCAGCAGGAGGGCTGGTACTTAAGACAACCCGATAATGACTAAGAAAATAAAAAAGGGGGAATACACCGCCAAGGATATTAGCGTGCTCGAGGGACTGGATCCGGTCCGAAAAAGGCCGGGAATGTATATCGGCTCAACCGGCCGGGAGGGTTTGCACCACCTGATCTGGGAGTGTTTTGATAACTCACTGGACGAGAGTCTAGCCGGCTACGCCGACGAGATAAAGGTTGATCTGCTGCCTGATAACCAAGTACGAGTTAGCGACAATGGCCGGGGAATTCCGGTTGACACACACGCTCAGACCAAGAAATCGGCCTTGGAGACGGTTATGACCACCTTGCATGCCGGCGGAAAGTTCGGCGGCAAAGCCTATCGAGTCAGTGGCGGCTTGCACGGAGTTGGCGTCTCAGTGGTTTGCGCTTTGTCTGATTACTTGCGGGCCGAAGTCTGTCGGGACGGACACCTTTATACCCAGGAGTATTCGCGAGGCAAGGCTCAGGGCCCGGTAAATAGGTCAAACGCTTGCCAAACGACTGGAACGAGTATTGTTTTTTCTCCCGATCCGGAGATTTTCCCCGATATTGAGTTTAGCTGGGAAACGGTGTTGCGGCACTTGCGCCAGCAGGCTTATTTAACTAAGGGAGTTAAGATATTGCTCAGCGACCAGCGAAAGAAAGACCGGCCCCAATATTACGCCTTTCAGTTTATGGGCGGTTTGCGTTCTTATGTTAAACATTTAGTGGCTGATTCACCCAAGCGACACGAAGATGTTTTTTATGTTTCTGCTGAAGAAGGCGATATTCAGATAGAAATGGCCCTGCAATACATCGACGAAACAGATGTTTTAGAAGAGAGTTTTGCCAACAATATCTATACTGAAGAAGGCGGCATGCACTTGACTGGGTTTAGGACGGCCCTGACTCGCACTCTCAACAATTATGCCCGGGCTAATGATTTGCTGAAAAAAGAAGACGAAAACCTGAGCGGCTTAGCGACTCGGGAAGGTTTAATCGCTGTCGTCTCAGTTAAGTTGCCCAATCCTCAATTTGAAGGACAGACCAAGGCCAAATTGGGGAACCCTGAGGTCAAAACAGCGGTTGAAAAAGTTTTAAGCTTTCACTTTCAGGACTTTCTGGAGAGAAACCCGCGCCAGGCTAAGAGTATTATTGAAGGCTGTTTTCTTTCGGCCCGGGCTCACCAAGCAGCTCGGATTGCTCGGGAGATGGTATTGGAAAAAAGATCGGTTCGGGGCATGTCTCTGCCCGGCAAGCTGGCTGATTGTATTTCCCGCAAGCCGGAGGAGTCGGAGCTCTTTATTGTCGAGGGGGAGTCAGCTGGCGGGAGCGCTAAGCAGGCCCGAGATCGAAACTTCCAGGCAATATTGCCACTGAAAGGCAAAATTCTAAATGTTGAAAGGGTTAGGCTTAATCGGATTCTGTCCTCGGAGGAGATTAAATCCTTAATCATTGCTTTGGGCACGGCAATCGCCGATGATTTTGACCTGGACAAATTACGCTATCATCGGGTGATCATTATGACTGATGCCGATGTTGACGGCGCCCATATTCGAACTTTATTGCTAACTTTGTTTTACCGCTACTTTAAGCCTTTAATTGACCAGGGGTACCTCTACATTGCTCAGCCACCGCTTTATCAGATTAAGAAGGGCGGCAAGGTTTACTATGCTTACACCGAAAAGGAGAAGGGCGAGGTGCTTAAAAAGATTGACGGCCAGCCAACCATCCAACGCTATAAAGGGTTAGGGGAGATGAACCCTAGTCAGCTCTGGGAAACAACCATGGACCCCGAGAGCCGAATGATGCTTCAGGTAACGGTGGCCGACGCAGCTCAAGCCGACCGTATCTTTGATAACTTGATGGGTCGAGAAGTAGTTTTACGTAAAAAGTTCATTCAATCCCAGGCCTATAAAGTTAAAAACTTAGATATTTAGCTTGACGAAAAAGCAGCGAGTGGTTATAGTGTTAGCGTTATCTTATGGCTAATTTATTCAAAAAAATAACTAATTTCTTAAACGAGGTAAAGCAAGAGATGAAAAAAGTTACCTGGCTGAATCGCCGGGAAGTAGCTCGTTATACCTTGCTGGTGATTGGCATATCTTTTTTTGTTGCCGCTATTCTGGGCGGTCTGGATAATGTTTTTCGTTATTTGCTCTTTAGTCTCATCTTTTAATTATGTTGGAAAAAGAAGAAATCGAGGGAGAAAAAAGCTGGTATGTGCTCCATACCTATTCTGGGCACGAAAACAAAGTAGTTGAAAACCTAAAGCACCGAGTCGAGACTCTGGGGCTGAAGGACTATGTGTTTGATATTTTAGTTCCAAAGGAGAAAAGAGTTAAGATTAAAAAAGGGGAGCGCCGGGTGACTGATGAGAAGATTTATCCGGGCTATGTTTTAGTCCAGATGATTGTCACCGATCGTTCCTGGTATGTGGTGCGCAATACTCCTGGGGTGACTGGTTTTTTAGGAACTGGCGCAACGCCGGTGCCGGTTTCACTGGAAGAATTCAATATTATCGAGAGTAAGATTAAAGAAAAAGAGCCGAGCTTTAATATTGACTTAGAAATCGGTTCCCTGGTTGAAGTTATGGAGGGAACCTTCAAGGGCTTTTCGGGCAAGGTTTCTGAAGTTGATCCGGAGAAAGGCAAGGTTAAGGTAATGATCGATGTCTTTGGCCGGGAGACGCCGGTCGAGCTAGACACGCTGCAAGTGAAAAAGATTTAATTATGAAAAAGATAATCAAAACACTAAAACTCCATATTCCGGCCGGCAAGGCTACTCCAGCGCCGCCACTAGGTCCTTCTTTGGCTGAGTATGGCGTTAATATCGCCGAATTTTGCCAGAAGTTTAATGATCTAACTAAGGATAAAGGAAGTTATACTATTCCGATCAGGGTGTTGGTTTATGAGGATCGATCTTATGATCTTCAGATTCAGGAACCCTTAACCTCGGAGTTGATCAAAGAGGTGGCGGGGATAGACAAGGGCTCGGGAGAGCCGAATCGGAAAAAGGTTGCTAAAATTACCCGAGATCAATTAAAGAAGGTAGCCGAGCGCAAGATGAAAGATCTTAATACCGATAGCCTCGATAAGGCCATCGAGGTGGTGACTGGAACAGCTCGCTCAATGGGCCTGGAAATAATCTAACCTCTTTACTTCCTGTCGAAAAAAGTTATGATAGAGGCTGGTGGTGCTCTCTCAGAAGAGAGAATATTGGAAAGGTCGGACCACTGTTAATCTCGAAGAATAGTGAATTATGGCTGAAGAAAAAGAAGAGCAATTTCTTGAATTTCTGGTTAAATCCATTGTTGATCATCCCGAGGACGTGAAGATTTCACGCAAGGTGGATGAGATGGGAGTTCTGCTCTCTCTAAAAGTTCATCCCGAAGACATGGGCCAGGTGATTGGCCGCGGCGGTGCTACCGCTCGAGCCATCCGCGCCCTGTTAAGGATTGTTGGCTTGAAAAGCCGAGCTCGGGTGAGCTTAGAGATCGAAGAGCCGGAAGGTGGCCGGGCGCCACGCCAGACTGAAGTCGAGGAGCCGAAAGCCGAGGCTCCCGAGTTAAGCCCGGAACCAGAAACGAACGTTGATGATTTGGGCGAGATTGATCTTTAAGCCTAATCGTCGTTTCGTTAAAACAGCGCTATTCTTCAAGGAATTGGCGCTGTTTTTGAAAATAGACTATGAAATTTGATATTTTAACCTTGTTTCCTGAGGTAATGAACGACTATTTTAAACAGGGGTTGCTGGGTCGGGCCCAGCGTTCCGGTTTGATTCAGGTTCAGGCTCATAACCTAAGGAACTGGACGGATGACAAGCACCAGACAGTTGACGACAAACCTTATGGCGGGGGAAACGGTATGGTCTTGAAGGTCGGGCCAATTTATCGGGCAGTGAAAGAACTGAAAGGGCGGCGCCGAAAAGTAAAGGTCGTTTTATTAACTCCCCGGGGCCGGGTCTTTGACCAGAAACTAGCTCGGGAATATGCTGATTTAAGGCAATTGATTATTATCTCTGGGCGCTATGAGGGAGTCGACGAGAGAGTGGCAGAAAATATTGCCGATGACCAGGTTTCAATTGGCCCCTATGTCTTAATGAGTGGCGATCTGCCGGCCATGATTATGGTTGAAGTTATTGCCCGACTACAGGCGGGCGTCGCTGGTAAAGAGTCCTGGTTAGCGGAGCGGCAAGAGAGAGGCGGCTTTTGGGAGTGTCCCCAGTACACTCGTCCGGAGATCTTTCAGCCCAACAATAGAACTAAGTGGTCGGTTCCTAAGACATTAGTCAAAGGGGACCATCGGGCAATCAAAAAATGGCGCCAAGAAAAAGGCAAATTAATTGAAAGAGGTTGAGACTGTGTTAAAATAAATGGCGTAATGGGTCGGTACCAAAGTGGCCAAATGGGGCAGACTGTAAATCTGCTGGCGTTGCCTTCGGGGGTTCGAATCCCTCCCGGCCCACTCTTCGGCCCGGATAGCTCAGTTAGCAGAGCGCATCCATGGTAAGGATGAGGTCAGCGGTGCAAATCCGCTTCCGGGCTCCCTAGAGCCTAGGCCCGTAGTTCAATTGGCAGAACACCGGTCTCCAAAACCGGCGGTTCCAGGTTCAAGTCCTGGCGGGCCTGCCGATGAAAATGGCTTATCAAGATTTAATTATATTATGCCTCTTCTTTATTTCCGGGCAGACCGAAGCTTGTTCCTTTGAGGATTTAATGTCCGAATGCTTTGAAAAGTTTCCCGACAAGTTTTCTTTTGAGAATCACCGCCAGTGGCCCGATGCTCGAAAGCTAGATCGGGCCTTGAGAGAGTTGAGAACTAAAGGACAGATAAAAGGAGATCCGCAAACTAGTTTTCGGCTGACTCCGGCTGGCTTAAAAAGAGGCCGACAGCTAAGCAAGTTGTTTCGCCAAGAAAAATTATTTTAATTTAAAAACATGTTTGAACAATTACGAGATTTAAAAAAGGCTCACGAGATGCAGAAAGCCTTTGCCCAAGAAAAACACACCGTTGAGAAATCAGGGGTTAAGGTAACGGTTAATGGAAACTTAAAAGTTGAAGAAATTGTAATTGACCAGCCGGTTCAACAGGCGGACTTGGGGCCGTTGTTAACGGAGATAATAAATCAGGCCTTTCAAGAGATTCAACATCGCTTGGCCCGGCAATTAATGGGATAAAAAAAGACCGGCTCGAAAGCCGGTTTTTTGTTTTAATAAATTGGAGTAGGAAGCTTGTCTTGAGGATCGGTCAACGGATAGAGAATTTCAATGTTTTGAGTCAGAGAAGCTGAATATCCGCTGCTGTCAGTTACTGCTAGGGTAACGGACAAGTATCCCTTTTCCCGAAAGGTTATGCGAGGACTGGAAATGTTTGAAGTTAGGACAACCTCATCGTTGATTCGGTTCCGGAAGGTCCAAGTATTTTGGACAATTCTGGCTCCACCGTACACTTCGGTTCTGTTAATAAATTGGACTTCCGTAAGAGCGTGGATCGGCTGAGGCTGCCAGTCAAAGCCGACAGCAGGATAGGCATGCAGGGGCGTGGTGAAGGAGTTTAATGGACTCCAGCTCGACCACTGACCATATTCATCCCGAACCCGGACTTGCCAGTAATAACGGGTGTTCCAATTTAAAATATTGGCTGGGGTGCCGTAAGATTGATTTGGCGACTCAATTGGCTCAGTTTGAATTATGGGTTTTGACAGGTTGGCATTTTGACTGAGGATGATTTGATAGGCTTCCTGGATATGATTGTTTTGACTTTGGTAATCCCAAGCTAGAATTGGCTGTCGGGGAGCATCAACATAATTCCATTCAGTCCAAGTGTCTCCGACCGTTGGTCCTTCAGCGATGTAGCCTTTTTGATAAGCAATACCCCAGTGCCAGTGGTCATTCCAGTGCATTCCGGAGTAGACAACGTAAAAACGAACCGGTCCAGAAAAAGGTAAGTCTCGGGGAATAATAAAACTTTCATCATATTCTAGGCGATAAGGTTGATGTAAAGAGGGCACGTCGTCTGGGTATATATCACCTAATTTATAAAAGCTTTCTCGGTCGCCAGTAGGTTGATTCTTCGCTTGGTCACACCATTTAGCATTTCTTATGTCCGCCAATTGATAATAGCTGCTTTGGGCGCCGTAAGCATTTCGACAACCCGAGGGGCAGAGACAGTCGGTTTCAACTAAACATTCTGTTTCTGGCCTTTGGCAACAGTCGTTAAAGGAGATGTCTTGGTCTGCCGTGATATAGAAGCTGATTTTATTAAAGAATAGTTGATTGTCCGCCCGGGCTCCGCTAAAACTTCCGGCAAAACGAATTTCTTCTTCTAAAAAATAAGTTGGTTTTTGTTCATTAGGAGGCAGGGGGCTAATCAAACGGGACTGAGTTTCGCAACAACCGGCGTCAACGCTGAAGATGGCTTGCGTGGTTCTAACCGGCAGCATCATCAGCAGAAAGATAATAATTAGAACAATAAACGTTTCATCTGTTTCTTCGTCATCCTTCTTTCGGCCAAAGCCGAAATATAAGCCCAGCATTAAGAAGGTTATTAAGATGGCGATTATAAATAGGAGCTCTTCTTGATAACGTTGCCACCAACTCTCGGGGCTTGAAGGCTGTTGATAATTTTCATTATGAATATTCACCTGATATTCATCCAAGGTAACTCCGCCCGACTGGACCGTGGCAACGATTTTCGGATTAGCGACTATTTCTTCAATAGGCACCGATAAATTTATTTCTTGAGTGCCGATTAAAGAAATTTCTTCCGGCTGACTCTGGCCGACTAAATTATCTTGGGGGTCATAGAAAGATACACTGACCGTTCCAGACGACGCAGGCGTCAGATGGTCGGCCGATCCGATGATTTTTAGATTCACCAAAGCTTCCCGCTGGCGCCAATAATAAGGCTGGTCGACGGCGATAGAGAGAATATTAGCGCTTCTGCCCGGAACGACCCACCGATAGAGAGCGGTATTAGAGATAGGGAGATTGGTCTCGTAGTCGTAGAGAGTCAATTCAGTTAAATATGAGTTTGGCTGCCCAATTCCGTCTAGGCTTAACTGATAATATTCTGAGCTCTGGGGATCAATGTTAAATTCAGGATGTCTTTTTTCATCAATCATCGTGCCAAGGCTGCGGCGATGAAGACGAACTACGGGATAGGCAGTTATTTTTTGATCGAGATTGTTTTGAATCCGGAAGGCTATCTGGAGTGGTTCTAGGGGTTGGTAGATTAAACCGCCGCCAGGATGAAAGTTTTCTTCTGCCTGAATAAAATAAAAATCGCTTAATTCAATAAAGCGATTCAAACTAGCAATGGTTAATTTTTGATCAGACCAAGTGAAATCCTCGCCTCGGCTATTAATTATCTCTATCCTTAGAATTAGCTCTTCGGCAGGAGAGTGAGCGGGGATAGTGTATCGAAAGTTTTTAATGACTTCAGTCTGGGGATCGAGACTGAAGGATTGAGGCAGGTCTTTGACCTCAATCAGGCCCATGGACCCGATGAGCTTGATTCTTAATTTTAGATCAGGCAAAATTAGGTCTTCATAATTCCAAACAGCTATCTCGCCGGAGATCTCATCGCCTGGGGACAGAGGGGCTGACATCTCCGATAAAAAGTCTATTTCAGTAATGTAGACGCGAGGCAGGGCCAAGCCCTGGGTTAAGAGAGGCCAAACTAGGCAGAGGCTTAATACTAAGAGAAACCAAAGGCGGTTAATTTTCATCTCGTGGTTGACCAACATGCTTAATACTGACTTATTCTACTCGTAAATTAAGGATAAAACAACATCTTGATTTTCGCTTGAAACATCGTAAAATGTTTTTTAAATATGAAACACTCCACGGTTAAATTTGCTGATGTGGTGGTGACTATTCTGGCAGTCATTATAGTTACATTGATTCTCTATAACGGATTCCAAACCTTTATTCTTCCGAACTTATGAATCGAACCGAAGCTTTTTTATTATTACAGCAGAAACTTCAGAATCCGAACCTGATCAAGCACAGTTTAGCAGTGGAAGCCGGGATGATAAAATTGGCTCAATTTTTTAGCCAGGACAAAGAAGATTGGGGCTTGGCTGGTTTACTGCATGATATCGACTATGAACAGACTAAAGATGACCCGGATCGCCACTCGTTGGTTGGAGCAGAGATGCTCAGAGCGGCCGGATTATCTGATAGCGTCGTTGAAGCGGTTAAAACTCACAATCAGGCCCATGGCTTGGTCCCGGAGACTTTAATGGCTAAGGCTTTATTCTGCCTAGATCCGCTAACTGGATTAATTGTTGCCGCCACTTTAGTCTTGCCTAATCGGAAAATAAAAGACTTAACGGTTGATTCAGTTTTGCACCGCTTTCGAGAAAAATCATTTGCTCGAGGAGCAAATCGCGAAATAATAGCTAAGTGTCAAGAGTATCTGGGCTTAGAATTAAATGATTTTGTAAGTTTGGTTTTGTCGGCAATGCAGGATATTGACCGTGACCTAGGGCTGTGAAGATGTGGTTTAAGCCTAAAAGCGAGCATATCTACCAAGCTTGGAGCCGGGTTAACAGGGCTGATTTTTTACCGGCGGGCCAAAAGAATAAATCCGATCTTGATCAGCCCCTGCCAATCGGTTTTGGCCAAACAATATCTCAGCCGTCGGTAGTGGCTTTTATGTTGGAATTATTAGCTCCAAAGCCGGGCGGAAAGTATTTAGATGTCGGCTCCGGTTCTGGCTGGACAACTGCTTTGTTGGCTGAAATTGCAGGGGAGCAAGGCAAAGTCTGGGCAATAGAAATTGTGCCCGAGATAAAACAATTTGGCCAGCGCAATGTCAGTCGCTATGGCTTTGAGGCGAAAGGTGTTGTAGAGTTTATTCTAGGAGACGGATCTCGGGGTTATTCTGCAGAAGCTCCCTTCGATGGAATTTTAGTGTCAGCCAGCGCGACCGAACTGCCATTGGCCTTAAAAGAACAGCTGAAAATTGGCGGACGGCTAGTAATTCCGGTCGGTCAGGAGATACATCAAATTATCCGGAAGGGCGAGAAAGACTTCGAAACCAATGCCTTTTCCGGGTTTGTTTTTGTCCCTCTGCGTTCATCTTATGAGTCAAAAGACTAATCCATTCATTATTTTCTTTCTAATAGTCGGCGGGCCCTTAATTGTTCTGGGTTTTATCTACGGGATGATCCAGGTCTTTGTTTTTCAGCCGTTAGATGCTTCCGGATCAGAGGTGGTTTTTGAGGTTGAAGCGGGCGAGCAGGGGGTATCTATTATTCAACGTCTCAGAGACGAGGGGTTGATTAAAAACAGCTACGTCTTGTTTGCTTATAGTGTTTATACTGGTCGCTATCAGCAAATGAAGGCCGGCCGGTATCTTTTGAGTCCGGCGATGAATATGGCGGAGATTATTGATGTTATTAGCCGGGGTCAGGCTTTGCCAGAGGTTGTTTTAACTTTTCCCGAGGGGTTGAATCTGAGGCAATGGCAGGAAAGAATAGAAGAGCAGTTTACAGAGATAGATTTATTATCCTATTCGGTTGGCTTATTCCAAGATGAGTTTGATTTTCTATCCGAGGCTCCGGCTGAGGCCAGCCTCGAAGGATACCTTTACCCAGATACTTATTATTTTGATCGCCAAACAAAGGCCGAGCCGATGATTAGGCGTTTTTTGGCTAACTTCGAGCGCCAGCTTGATGACCTGATCAAGGAATCTCGTGCAAAGGGAAAAAATCTTCATGATCTAGTGATTATTGCCAGCCTGCTCGAGAAGGAAGTTCCGGCTGACGACCGGCCCCTGGTCTCCGGCATTATCCAGAGACGCTTAGAAATTGGAATGCCTTTACAGATTGATGCTACCGTCACCTACTTGACCGGTCGCTCCACGGCTCGAATCAGTATTGAAGAGACTCGAATTGATTCCCCTTATAACACTTATCTTTATCGGGGGCTTCCTTACGGTCCGATTAGTAATTTCAGCCGGGCCAGCTTTGAAGCAGCTTTATATCCCGAGCCAAGTGATTACTTGTTTTACCTCTCTAAGCCGGACGGCGAGACAATTTTTAGCCGGACTCTGACTGAACACAATCAGGCTAAGGCTCAATATTTAAGATGAAAAAAATTGCTTTAATTATCGCTTTTAAGGGCTTTCAGGATCAAGAATATTTTGAGACTCGGCGAGTATTGGAACTGGCCGGATATCAAGTTGATGTATTTAGCAGTCAGATCGGCTTAGCTCGGGGCGCCGAGGGCGGCGAGGTGAAGATTGATACTTCCTTAGACCAGCTTGCTTTGCGTCATTACCGGGCGCTGGTCCTAATTGGCGGGCCGGGGGCTTTAAAGTTCTTGGATAACGACTTGGTTTATTCATTAGTGCGAGAAGCCTTCAGCAGTCAAGATTTAATCTTAGCAGCAATTTGCATTGCGCCTTTGATTTTAGTTCGATCTGTTGACTTGAAAGATCGCTCGATGACTGTCTGGTCTTCTGCGCTCGACCGGTCGGCCGTTAAAGAACTGGAGAAGAGAGGAGTTAATTATCTTGATCAGCCAGTAGTAACAGACGGGCGGCTGATTACAGCCGATGGTCCGGCGTCAGCAGAGTTATTTGCTCAGACTATTGTCAGCGAGCTTGACAAACTAAAGTAATAAATTAAGATTAAGCCGTACCCACAGACAGCAGGTAGCTGAGGCGTAAAACCTGCCGAGGGCCAAACCGATTTTGGGCTGTGGGTTACCACAGTTTTTTTAATGTCATGCCTTTAACTCTTGAACAAAAAAAGAAGATAGTCGCTGATCTGGCGGATAATTTATCTCGACAACAAGGAATTGTTTTGGTTGATTTCAGCCAATTACCAGCCGATGAGCTGGCTGAGTTTCGTCAGCAACTACGCGCCAACGATTGTTTATTACAAGCAGCTAAGAAAAGCTTGGTTGCCAGAGCTCTTGCCGAAAGCAAGATTATGGAAGAATTTAGCCTCGACGGACCAGTGGCTTTAGTTTTTGGCTTTAGCAGCATCATAACCCCAGCCAAGATCAGCTACCAGTTTGCCAAGAAGAATGAGCGGCTTAAAATAATTGGCGGTATCTGGGAAAATGAGCTTCAGGATCAGGCGGCGGTGATGGCTTTGGCGCAGCTGCCTTCGCACCAAGAACTGCTGGCTCGCTTTGCCCGGACCTTAAAAAGTCCTATTAGTGGGCTAGTCAATGTCTGCCAAGGTAATTTCCGCAACCTGGTTATGGTTTTATCGGAAATTCAGAAAATTAAAAATTAAAATTAAATTAATTAACATGAGCGAAGAGAAAGACAAAAAAGAAGAGGTTAAAGAGACCTCGCCAGAAGCAGAGGTTTCGGTGCCTAAAAAGTTTCAATCTTTAGTTAACGAGATTGAAAAGATGAGCGTAATTGATTTAGCCGAATTAGTTAAGATACTCGAAAAGAAATTCGGCGTTTCAGCCGCCGCTCCAGTGGCGGCCGCCGCTCCAGTAGCGCCTGAGGCCGATGAAGCGGCTCCGGAAAAGAGCGCCTTTGATGTAGTTCTGGCCGGGATTGGCGAACAGAAGATTGAGGTTATTAAAGTTGTTCGTGATATTACCGGTTTAGGCTTAAAGGAAGCGAAAGACTTGGTTGACCAGGCCGAAAAGGAGCCACAGAAGGTTAAAGAGGGCGTCAAGAAAGAAGAAGCGGAAGAAATGGTTAAAAAGATGGAAGGCGCTGGAGCTAAAGTTGAACTGAAATAAGAAATATAGGCAACAGAGAAAGGCGCTGTAAAAGACGGCGCCTTTTTCTTTTAAAAGGATTGATAAAATGATAAGATTATTAAGCCCGGGCACATAGCTCAGTGGCAGAGCGCACGGTTCACATCCGTGAGGCCTGTGGTTCAAATCCACATGTGCCCACTAAAGAATAAATTGTTTATGGAAACAGCTCGAGCAGCAAAAAGAAGTCATGGTCATCCATTGGTTTGGTGGTTATTCTGGTATTTTTGGGAGGCGCCCAGAGATATCCTTAAAATTACTGGAAATTTTGTTCGCTTCGGAATAAATTTCTTTTCTATTTCTTTACTACTAAAGACTCTCTTTGCTCCGTGGCGCCAGTACGTCTGGCACTATCCGCGGGGTTTTGATTTTAAAGCTTACGCTTCAGTGTTTTTTTCTAACCTGATTTCACGGTTAATTGGAGCGATGGCCCGAATCATTTTAATCGTCATCGGCCTGATTACCGAGCTGATTATGCTGGTAATTGGCCTGTTGCTTTTCTTTCTTTGGTTTTTAAGCGGACCGCTGGCGATATTTTTAATTTTTATAGGTGGACGATGTCTTCTGGGAATGTAAACAAGTTTTACTTTGAGTCTAATCAAGCCCTGGTCTTTAAGTTGGCTCGTTCGACCGGGCTTAAGATTTGTGCCGGCGCTCGCTCGGCCGGATTAGTTTTCTTCTTTCTGGCTTTTTTATTTGGTTTTCTTAGTTTTGCCTCAGAACGGCTTGATTGGATTTATGGTGAACAGGCAATCGGCGCTGCTTTTATCTTGCTGGGGCTTTTCTGGTTAAGCTGGCTACTGCACTTATTTTATAAAAACAAGATTATTTTGTTTCGGCCCAAACTGGAGTTAAAGACTTTATTGTCTCAGGGTGGTAATTTAGCTGAATGTTTTGATTTCCGTCTCGCCAAAATATTAATTAAAGAATCGAGAGGCAAAAAAGATATCAAGCCGTTGATGATGGCTCATTGGCTGGTTAAGCGCTGGGCGGGTAGCACCTTTGTGCTCACCCGAATGGGCGTTGGACAGTTATCTCTAGAGAAAAGGATTCAGGCAGAGCTAGATCGCCAAGTCTGGTCAGATGAAAAAATTGATTCAATCGACATTTTTCTAGCTGCCGCAAACCGGGCCTTGGCTCGAAAGAGCGAAGTGATTAAAAACAGCGACCTCTTCTGGGCTCTGTTTCGCTTTGATCCCTTTTTAAACGAATTGTTGGTAGAGCAGGAAATGACCATTGATGATGTTAATAATGTCGTTGAATGGTATGAGCGTTTAAGGCGGGATTCGGTTCAGGCTCAGCGTTTTTGGGATTATCATAATTTAATGCGACGGGGAGGGATAGCGCGTCATTGGGCTGCGGCCTATACCTTGACTATCGATCAATATTCTCGGGATCTGACGGAAATTGCCCGAAATCGGGACAGTCATCCGGAGTTTTTCGGACATAAGGCTGAACTGGAGCAGGTAGAGAATGTGCTGGCTGGTTCTGGCCACAACAATGTTCTTTTAGTCGGGCAGCCGGGCAGTGGCCGGATGGAGGTCGTTCGATCTTTAGCGGCTAAAAGCTTTTGGGGAACCTCGTTGCCTGTCCTGAATGGCAAGCGGTTTATGGAATTAGATTTACTTTCCCTGATTGCTCAAACGCCATCGATGGATGAGGCAATCAGGGTATTGGACAACTGCTTTCGCGAAGCCAGTTCAATGAGCAATGTTATTCTAGTGATTCGAAGTTTGGAAAACTTTCTAAGCCAGACCAATGTTGCTTCGTTGGACCTATCTAATCTATTAGCTAAATATTTGGAGTCAGCGCACTTCCAAATTATTGCTACTGCTTCTTATGAAGGCCTGCATCGTCAGTTACAACAGCGGCCAGGTCTTCTTAATTTGTTTAACAAGATAGAGGTTTCGCCACCTTCTGCTCATCAGACTCTTCTTATTCTGGAATATCTAACTCCGGAGTTTGAGCAGCGCTATGACAAGTTTATCCCTTACCTGACTCTAAAGAAAACTGTTGAACGCAGTGCTCGCTATTTGCAGAACAAACCTTTTCCTCAGAAAGCAATTGATTTGCTGGACGAAGTTTTGGTTTTTGCTTCTCGTCAGAAAAGCAACTATGTTGATCCGGACTGGGTTGATCAAATTATCTCTCGTTTAGCGGATGTTCCGATCGGCCGGGTTCAGTCTTCAGAAAAACAAATGTTGCTCAACCTGGAGAAGTTGATTCATCAGCGGGTAATTAATCAAGAAGAGGCTGTGCGGGAAGTTTCAGCTTCACTCCGACGAGCTCGGGCTGAAATTATTACCCGGCGGGATCGGCCGATGGGCGCTTTCTTGTTTTTAGGGCCAACCGGAGTGGGGAAGACCGAAACAGCTAAGGCTTTAGCGGATATTTATTTTGGCTCTGTTGACAAGATGATTCGAATCGACATGTCTGAGTTCCAGGAAACCAAAGATATTTACCGCCTGATTGGCGATCCTGATCACGTCGGCCTACTGACTTCTCAGGTTCGCGAGAATCCTTTCTCTTTGATTCTGCTGGATGAACTTGAGAAGGCCCATCCCGACATCCTCAATCTGTTTCTGACTGTTTTTGACGAAGGCTATATTACCGACGGCTTCGGGCAAAAGGTTGTCTTCGCGGATACTATTATTGTGGCTACCTCTAATGCTGGGGCCGAGGTGATCCGTCAGGATATCGAAGCAGATATGTCGCTTAATATGATTAAAGAGGATTTGCTCGACTATTTAATGAAGCATAAATACTTCCGTCCGGAGCTAATCAATCGTTTTACCGCGGTCGTTATTTTTAAGACTCTGACCCCAGAACACTTGCTTGATATTTCTGAACTGATTTTAGGCCGATTAGCTAATTCTCTTGCCGAGCAGGGGATAGAGTTTCAGATTAATCATCCTCTGAAGGAAAAAATAGTGGAACTGAGCTATCGGCCAGCCTTTGGCGCTCGGGAGATGGAACGGGTGGTTCACGACAAGGTGGCTAATGTTCTGGCTGAGGCGCTATTGAGCGACTATATTAAGCGTGGTGACCGGGTTACGGTTGACCCGACTGATTTTAGTGTTAAATTGATTGATCATGGATAATCAGAAGTGGTTGAGTCGAATTATTGTTTATTATGTGATTGTCTTGACCATCCTGCGGATCGGTCTTGGGCCTTTTGCCTGGTATTTTCCCCAGAGCGTTTTCTTTGCCGATGTTACCAGCAGTGCCTTATTGGATTTAGTCAATCAATCCCGACTGGAAAACAATCTTTCAGCAGTTGAGCTTAACCCCCAACTGAATTTAGCTGCCTATAAAAAGGCTCAGGATATGCTCGAAAAACAGTATTTTGCTCACTATAGCCCCGAGGGAATTGATCCTTGGCACTGGTTTGACCAGGCCGGCTATCGCTATCATTATGCTGGAGAGAATCTCGCTATTCATTTCTTTGATTCAGCTGAGGTTCATCAAGCCTGGATGAATTCACCTTCACACCGCGATAATATTCTTGGCCCTCATTATCGGGAGATGGGCATTGCGGTAGTTCAGGGAGAATTTGAAGGTCACCCGACGGCGATTGTCGTACAGCTATTTGGGACGCCTTACCAGATTGCTTACGCTGATACTTCGCCTGAACCGATTTTACCACCAGCTTCGGAACCGGAAGCATTACCGGAAACGGAACTTCAGCCAGAGGAAGTTGTTTTTGAAGAGGTGGCTCAAGCAGAAGAAGCAATCGTCGAAGATCGAGAAACGGTTTCTCCGATACCTAATCAGGTTGAATTTTATCCCGAGCGGGAGTGGCGACTGTTGGGGGCCGCTTCCGTAGCGACGATCGAAGTTCCCCAGACTTTCTGGTTTAAATTTTTTAAGTTTCTCTCTCAATCTTATGAAACTTTACTCCAGCAGCTTATTTTTTACGGAGTAATTTTATTAGCAATTTATTTAGCGATTTCGTTTATTAAGCGCCCCTCCGAGCAGATGGTTCAAGCCTGTGGCTGGACAGCTTTAATGTCGTTATTGTTGCTGGTGCTTTCTTTGTTAAGCAAGGATCTGATCTGGCAATTGATATCACCCCCAACAATGATTGGCTGATATTATGGATAATCGATGGTCTTACTTTGTTCTGCCATTCTTGGCGGTCTTCATATTTTCTTTGTTAATTATTAACTGGTCGGAGGTCAGCTGGGTTTTTGACTGGCAGATAGTCCGCCGGGTAACGGAAGATGTTGTTTCTAGAGAACCAGAGCCGGTCCCGGATGAAGAAACAGAACTTGGTCAGGAGGCGGTTGGCCAAACAGATCAGATCCGGATTCCTTCTTTGGGGGTCGAGGCACCGCTTCGGTCTCCGGCTAGTAGTGATCTCAATATTCTGGCCGAGGAGCTTGATCGGGGAGTGGTCCTTTACCCGGAATCGGTTCCACCCGGAGAACCCGGCCGATCAGTCATTCTCGGTCACAGCGCGCCGCCAGGTTATCCGGATATTAAATTCGATCGTGTTTTTAGCGACCTAGGAGACCTGGCTGCCGGGGATGTTATTGAAGTTTACTATCAGGAGCGGCTATTTGGTTATGTTGCCGAAAAGGTAGAAACGATGAGTGTTGAAGAATATGGTCATCTCCTCCTGGAGCCAGCTCTCGACGATTATACTTTAATCATTTCCACCTGCTATCCGCCCGGCCGTAATTGGCAGCGTTGGGTGGCCACGGCTCACCTCTTGACAGAATAAGTTCTTACTGGTATCGTGTAATAACAAGGAGGTGGTGTTCGTGAAATATCTAATGATAGTAGTATTGGTTGTTTCTGTGTTGGCGGGGTGCTGCCAGGTAACAGAGTACGAAGAGTTCGAGACAATTACACGTCTCGAATTAGGGAGAGCGCTGGCCAGGAAGCTTGGGGTTGGAATAATCATCTCGGTGGAGAAAGATTTTTATGAGATTGTTCCTACCGCGAAATTTCTTGAGTTGTTAGCTGATTTTAATCCAGAAGGGTCACCACTGGATGCGGCTAACAGCCTCGTTAACAGTTCCAAGATGACCTTTACCCCGAGAGCAGCCATAGGGGTTGCTCTGCTGGGACCACCGGATAACGCTCATTATTCAGTGGTTTATTATGCCAGCAGGGAGGATCTTTACTTAGTTGACCCTATAAATAAAGGGTTAGTTAAGTGGGATTTTATCATCGAAGAAGGGGCGTGGGTTTCCTTTTAATTTTTAAGAAACTTGCACCAGAGAGGCATCGTTGCGTTCAACGGTGCCTTTTTCATTTTAAGCCCTTGACATTTGTTAGATTATAATGTAGAACTGTATAGATTACAGAAATGTATATCATGACTAAAATTAATAAATCAAAAATGATTAAGCGCTGTTTCCAGATTTTGTTTATTGGGCTGTTGATCTTGCAGCCGTTTTTTGCTTTGAATGCTGCTATTATTATAATTCCTGAAGATGATTATTGTACTAACGAATGCTCGCCCGAAGGCAAAGTCGAGCAGTCGGGTAATTATGAAAGAATCTGTGGTTTTGATGGTGATGACTATTGTCTAACCTGGTCCGACTGGTATCCGGTCTCTGATCCTCCAGACTATTGTGTCAATAAATGCTCGCCCGAAGGCAAAGTAGACCAGTTAGGCGACTATTGTCGCGCTTGTGGTTTTGACGGAAGCAGTTACTGTTTAGCCTGGTCTGATTGGTATTACTGCGCTATTAAATATAATTTGTCTTTAACTGTTGCCGGAACAGGTTGTGGAACAGTTAATATTACGCCACCTGGCATTATCACGACTACTAATATCACTCGTAGCTATGACAAAGGCGAGGTTGTTGTTCTAACCGCTTCTCCCTCTACTGGTTCGACTTTTGTTGGCTGGTCAGGGGCCTGTTCTGGAACCGGAACTTGTACAATTAACATGACAGCGAATCGTTCGGTCACGGCCACTTTTGAATTAGTTGCTCCAACAATAACCAACACTCTTAATGTTCAGAGCCGAGTCGATGGCAACCTGCAAGGTGGGGCCGTCATTGCCCGCATTTCCGGAACCAGCAACACCGATGGCACCACTCATTACACTCGGACTCTTCAAGGCACGATCAGCACCACTTTG
>JAKQBO010000023.1 GCA_029559515.1 bacterium | reverse complement strand
GCGCCGGAACATTTAGTCAGGAGAAGAAACCCGCTCGCCGCTCGCGACGACCTCAGGAAGAGCGAAAGTACGAGTCTCGGGTTTTGGAGATTAACCGGGTCACCCGAGTAACATCCGGTGGCCGGCGGATGCGTTTTCAAGCGGTGGTGGCCATTGGCGACCGCAAAGGCAAGATTGGCCTGGGCTTAGCCAAGGGCAACAGCGTCCGTCAGGCCATTGAAAAGGCCACCAGAGTGGCTGAGAAGTCGGTTATTATCGTGCCTCTTCAGGACGGACTAATTCCTTATTCAGTTGAAGGTAAATCAGGGGCTTCTCGGGTTATGCTTAAGTTTAAACCCAAGGGCAGCGGCCTGGTCGCTGGCAGCTCCGCTCGCTTTCTGTGCGAACTGGTTGGTATCAGCGATGTTTCGGCTCGCGTTCTGTCGCGTTCCCGAAATAAGCTCAATATTGCTCGGGCGACGATTGATGCTTTTCAAAAATTATCTTAATTATGGAATTACATCAGCTACAAGTTAATCGTGGATTGAAAGATAAGAAAAGGGTTGGCCGTGGTGGCAAGCGCGGCACTTATTCGGGCCGCGGAGTCAAAGGGCAAAAGGCCCGGGCCGGGGCGCGTTTTGAGCCGATGATTCGGCCTTTAATTAAGCGCTACCACAAGCTGAAAGGCGACCGTTTTACTAGTTCGGCTAAACCCAAAATTTTGGCCGAAGTTAGCTTGTCGGCTTTAGAGAAAAATTTTGAATCCGGCGAGACAGTTTCACCTAAAATTTTGAGGGAAAAATCCTTGATCAAAAGTTATTATGGAAAGGTTCCGGCCGTTAAGATTTTAAACAACGGCGAACTGACTAAAGATTTAATTTTTGAAAAATGTTCTTTTTCTCACTCGGCTCGAGAAAAGGTTCTAGCCCTAAAGGGGCAGATTAAAGAAGAGCCGGTGAGAAAAGCCAAGAAAGGCAAAAAACAGCTGTCGGCTGAAGAAATTCAGCAACAGAAGGTCAAGTTCCAGGAAAGGGTTGCTAAACAGCGGGCGGCTAAGAAAAAGACGGCCGAAAAGAGGCGCAAGGAGGCTCGCAAATCAAAAGGTAAAAAGAAATGAAAACGCCTTGGTATCAAAAAATAGTCGATGTCTGGAAGAATCGAGAACTGAGAAAAAAGATTCTCTTTGTTCTCCTCATCTTTGCTGTTTTTCGAGCTTTGGCGGTGATTCCGATTCCCGGAGTTGATTTGGAACAGCTCCAGGCTTTCTTTGCCCAGAGTGAGTTTATGGGCTTCTTTAATCTCTTAACTGGCGGAGCCTTGAGCAATTTTTCAATTGTCATGCTGGGTATGGGGCCATATATTACGGCGGTGATTATTTTGCAACTGGGAACAATGATCTTCCCGGCTTTAGAAAGGCTTTATCGGGACGAAGGCGAGACGGGGCGGCGAAAATTCAACCAGTATGGCCGGATGTTGACGATTCCTCTGGCCTTAGTTCAGGGTTACGCCATGATCGCCATGCTACAAAACCAGGGCGTGATTGAAGCTTTTAGTCCGGCCATGATGGCCAGCGCTTTGATTACCATAACGGCTGGAGCGGTTGTTTTAATGTGGCTAGGCGAGATGATTACGGAACGGGGCATCGGCAACGGAGTTTCATTGATGATTTTTGCCGGTATTGTTGCCGGCGTGCCAATGTCTTTCGCCCAGTTACTTGCTGACTGGACAATAGAAATGCTGCCTTTATTGTTAATCTTTATTGGATCAGGCTTGCTGATTATTGCCTTGGTGGTTTTGATGAATGAGGGCAAGCGCAATATCCCCATTTCCTATACCAAGAGGGTTCGCGGTCTGAAGATGTACGGCGGGACGACGAGTTACCTGCCCTTGAATGTTAATCCGGCCGGGGTGCTACCAATTATTTTTGCTTTGGCTGTGATGAGCTTTCCGCAAATGATCAGCCAGTTCTGGCTGAATTCGCCGAACGCTATTTTAGCCGGAATTGCTGGCGGTTTAGAGTGGCTTTTAGCCAATCCCTGGCTTTATGGCTTGCTCTACTTCTGTTTGATTATCGCCTTTACCTATTTTTATACAGCAGTTACTTTTGAGCCGAACAAGATCGCGGAAAACCTTCAGAAATCAGGTGCTTTTATTCCGGGAGTTCGGCCGGGTCGTCCAACCAGTGAGCACTTGAATTACATTCTCAAGCGCTGTTTGTTTGTGGGTGCGCTGTTTTTGGGTTTTATCGCTTTGGTGCCTTCGGTTATTCAGGGCCTTACCGGGATTGCTGCCTTTCAATTCATGATCGGTGGCACTTCACTGTTAATTGTGGTGGCGGTGATTATGGATACGCTTCGCCAGATTCAGGCCCAAATGAAGGTTCGCGATTATGAAAACTTCTAAGATCGTCGTTTCGTTAATCGGTCCGCCCGGCTCGGGCAAGGGAACCCAGGCTGACTTTTTATGTCAGCGTTTTGGTTGGGCTAAGATGGCCAGTGGCGATTTATTAAGAGAGCGCCGGGAGGTTGACGACTATACGGGCCAGAAAATTGGGCAAGAGATGGCAAAGGGAGAGCTGGTGCCGACTCTGGTCGTGGCTCATCTCTGGTTTGACCAGATGGAAGCCATTCATCAAAAGGGTGATTTTAAGGGATTGGTCATTGATGGCAGTCCCCGCCGGAAACTCGAGACAGAGTTGATTAAAGGCGCCTTATCTTGGTATGGCTGGGATGATTATTATCGGGTGGTTTATCTTAATATTTCAGAGGCGGAATCTACTCGACGGCTGTTGGCTGAACACCAAGGCCGGGCCCGCAGCGATGATGTTGAGGAGGTTTTAGCCACTCGCTGGCGATGGTTTGTCGAGGAGGTGCAACCAACCTTGGAAGATCTCCGGAGCCGAGGAGAACTAGTTGAGGTAAACGGCGAACAGACCCGGCCCGAAGTTTTTAATGATATTCTTAAGGCGCTGGGCTTAAATGCTGATTAAAAAACAATCAGAAATAGATAAGATCAGGCAATCGGGTCAGATTCTGGCTGAGACTATCGGCCAACTGAAGTCGATGGTTCAGCCGGGGGTTAGCCTGGCTGAATTAAATCAGAGGGCCGAAGAGTTGATTGATCAGGCTGGCGCCCAGCCAAGCTTCAAGAATTATCGCGGCTTTCCGGCCGCGCTTTGTGTTTCAGTCAATGAAGTTATTGTTCATGGTCCGCCGAGCGATTACAAGCTAAAGTCGGGCGATATTGTCTCTTTGGACCTGGGGGTTTTTTATCAGGGGTTTCATTCTGATATGGCGGTAACAGTGCCGGTTGGCTCGATTGACCAAACCTCGCAACGCTTGATTTATGTTACCGAAGAGGCTTTAATGAGAGGCATTGCAGCTGTTAAACCCGGAGGCTATTTGGGCGATCTGGGCCAGGCGATTAGTTCTTATGTCTGGAAACAGGGCTTTGATGTTGTGCGCGAGCTCTGTGGCCACGGAATCGGCCACTCTCTTCATGAAGAGCCAGATGTGCTAAACTTTGGCCAGCCGGGTCAGGGGCTGATGCTGCGGCCCGGTATGGTTATTTGCCTCGAGCCGATGGTCACCGTTGGCCGAGGACGGATTAAGCTGGGCAGCGATGGGTTAAGTTATTTAACCGTCGACGGATCCCGTTCGGCCCACTTTGAGCATACTGTTGCAGTCACCGAAGAAGGCTCCGAGATTTTAACTCAACTACCATGAAATCAGCTGAGTTTTACAATGTTAATCTGGGCAATGTCAGTCGGGAAAAGATGATTGAAGAAATTGCGGCTTATGTTCATGAAAAGCCGGAATATTTTTATGATATTATTGTTGGCTGCGACTCGTCTTCCGGTGATCACCCTGTCTTTCCGATTGTGGTGGTGGTGCTCAGAGTTGGTGCCGGCGGACGATTTTTCGTTAAAAAAGTCAGATTCGAGGTTCCCTCAAAGCAGTTTGTTCATCCGCATCAGAGGATTATTAAAGAGGTAATGCTTTCTTGTGAATTGGCCCTAGAGGTCAAAGAGATGCTTCAGCACAAGATTGACGAGGTGGCCGGAGCCGATTATCAGTTTCGCTACATTCATGCCGATGTCGGCGAAGGCGGGCAGACCCGGAGTATGATTAAGGAAGTCGTGGCGGTTATTAACGGCAACGGATTTGAGGCTAAAATCAAGCCTGATTCCTACGCGGCCTCAGTGGTGGCCGACCGGTTTACTTAAAATGGAAGCTGATAAAATTCGCCAAACATTTTTGGATTTTTTTGCCCAGCGGAAGCACCGGGTAGTGCCTTCGGCTCCACTGGTGACCGAAGACCCGAGCGTTTTATTGACAACGGCCGGGATGCAGCCTTTTAAAAAGTACTTTTTGGGCGAGACATCGCCCTTTGGGCCTCGGGTGACTTCTTGTCAAAAGTGCTTCCGGACTTCTGATATTGAGCAGGTCGGAGATGAAAGCCATTTGACTTTTCTCGAGATGCTGGGCAACTTCAGCTTTGGCGACTATTTTAAAGAGGCCGCCGCGACTTGGGCTCTGGAGCTTTTGAGCGAAAGCTACGGTTTGCCTTTAGAGCGATTGAGATTTACCTACTTTAAGGGCGAGGGCAGCCTGCCAGCCGATTTAGAGATTAAGGAGATTTGGCAGAAGCTGGGAATAGATTCTTCAGTTATTCTTCCCTATGGCCGGGCCGACAACTTTTGGGGTCCCACTGGTCGGTCCGGACCGTGCGGTCCAACTACTGAAATTCACTATGATCTTACCGGCCAGCCTTGTTCTCGCGGCGACCAGTGTCAGCCCGGCTGTGGCTGTGGTCGCTTTGTTGAAGTCTGGAACTTAGTTTTTAATCAATATTATCAGGATGAGTCCGGAAACTTGAGCGACTTGAAACAGGTTGGGATTGATACCGGCATGGGCCTGGAAAGACTGGCTTTGGCGGTTCAAGGAGTCAATTCAATCTTTGAGACTGATCTCTTCCAGCCAATGATTGAAAGATTTGATCCGGGGCGAAAAAATTATCATCGCCAGCCGGCTCCTTATCGGATATTAGTTGACCACCTTCGAGGCCTGGTTTTTTTGGCGAGCGAGGGCATTGAGCCCAGCAATGTCGACCGGGGCTACGTTCTGCGCCGGATTGTTCGGCGCTTGATTGAAACGGTTGAGGAGCTAGGTATAGAACCAGAAAAGATTTCTCTGTCTTTAGAACAACTCGAAGAGCAATATTCTTCAGTTTATCCGGAACTGAAAGGATCAGCTGCTCGGGCCGAAAAGGTTTTAAATCAAGAGAAAGAACGCCTGTCGCGAG
Organism: bacterium; assembly: GCA_029559515.1. GTDB lineage: Bacteria > Patescibacteriota > Minisyncoccia > Minisyncoccales > UBA1441 > UBA1441. The sequence goes on along the minus strand of JAKQBO010000023.1, from coordinate 5,535 downwards.
CGGTCAAAAAGGGCCTGGCGCAGTTAGCGGGGCCGGGCCGGCAGATTAGCGGCCAGGAGGCATTTAAACTGTATTCAACTTACGGCCTCTCGCCGCAGGAACTGAAGAAGCAGGGCTATCAGTTCGACCAGGTCGAACTAGAGCGAGCCATTGAGGCCCATAAAGAGGTTTCCCGCCGCGGGGCGGAGAAGAAGTTTGGCGGGCATGGCTTGAAAGAGGGGAGTGCTTCTCCGGGCGCCGATTCAATTAAAAAATTACACACGGCGACTCATTTATTGCAGGCAGCCTTGAGAGAGGTGTTGGGCTCGGGGGTTCATCAAAAGGGATCAGACATTAATGCTGAACGGTTGCGTTTTGACTTTTCTTTCGGCCGGGCTCTGACCGAGGCCGAGCTGGCAGCGGTCAACCGTCGAGTGAATCAAATGATTCAATCTGGTTTGTCGGTTAAGAAATCTCGCATGAGCCTTGAAGAGGCTAAGGCTAAAGGAGCCTTGATAATTGAGGGTCAGACATATCCAGCGGAAGTTGACGTGTATGCTATTATTAATGCGGATGGCTCGATTTGCTCGCAGGAGGTTTGTGCTGGGCCACATGTTGAGAATACCCAGGAGCTCGGCTGTTTTAACATTGTCAAAGAACAGTCCTCGAGTGCCGGCATCCGCCGGATTAAAGCCGTTCTGAAAGATGACTAAAAAGATTTTTGATATTTTACCCCCCAGCCGACTGGCTCAAGAGCCGGTCAAGTCTTTGCCTAAAATGCAGCCGAATCGCTTAATAAATTGGCGCTCGGTGGTTTTGGGTTTGATTGTCTTGGTAGGTTTGGCGGCCGGGCTTTATCAGGTTTTTGGCACAGAGTTTATTCTTTATTTAGAGCCCGACACCAAGATTACCAACTTAGAGACAGAATTTCAGATTGACGGCCAGGCTGAAGAGATTGATTTTGAAGAGAATATTTTACCGGGCTATTTAATTGTTCGCCAGGCCATCGAAGAACAGTCTTTTACCGCGAGCGAGGAAGAGACAAGAGAGTCCCGGGCCAAAGGAGTGATTCAAGTCTACAACACTGAAACGCCGGTTCGGGGCATAACCCTGGTCGCGACCACTCGCTTCTTGTCGAGCAATGGCGTTTATTTCTACACTCCGGAGAGCGTCTATCTGCCTCCGGCTAAGATTGAGGATGGCCGAACGGTGCCGAGTTCAGTTGATGTGCCGGTTGAAGCAATGGATCCGGGTGAGGCTTCAAATATTGGCCCAACTAAGTTTTCAGTACCTGGCTTATTAGGGACAGATCTCTATGACAAGATTTACGGTGAGTCTCAGGAGCCAATGACGGGAGGAGCAATTGAGCGCTTGCCAAAAGTAGCCCAGGCCGACCTGCGTCAGGCCGAAGAAAGCCTTAAGTCTGGCTTGGTCGAAAAATTGATTACTCAGCTCGAAAGCGAAGACGCAGACAGAGTGGTTTTATCTGAAGCCATAGAAGTTGAAGTGTTGTCAATTGAAGCCTCAGTTGAAGCCGGAGACCTAGTCGAGACTTTTAGCGCTCAGCTCGAGGCTGAGGCGAGGGCTTTAGTGTTTTCTCAGCTCGAGATGGAGGAGTTTCTCGCGGAGAAGATAAAGCAGAGGCTCGGTCAAGAATACTTAGTCGTTCCAGGCAGCTTGTATCTTGATTACCGGATCTTTTCTTTTGATAGCGAAGAAGAGGCTTTACGGGGCAATCTTAAGTTTTCGGCTGAGGTTTATCGAGACCTGGAGGAAGATCATTGGATCGAACAGCTACCCGGCCTGAGCCGGGATGAGGTCAAGGAGATCCTGTTAGCCGATGTAAGAATCAAGGCCTTTCAATTTCGGCTGAAGCCGTTTTGGTTGCGACAGGTTCCAGAGAAGGATAAAGTAACGATTGAGCTGCGTGTTAAGCCATGATCGAGTTCTTGACTAATTTGGCTGGCTTTGTTATTCTTATCCAGAAAAGCCAAGATAGTTTAAAGCTTATTGGTAACAAGCGCGGCTCTGCCAACCAGGAGTTGCCTCGTTTTTTCTTTGTATTGAATGAAAAATAAATCTACACAGCGAGAAGAGGGGACAGTGATTGAGAGTTTGCCGAGCACAAATTTTAAGGTTAAGATGGATGATGGCCGGGAGGTGATTGCTCATCTTTCAGGCCGCTTGCGCCGCTTTCACATCAGGATTCTGGTCGGTGACCAAGTTTCAATCGAGGTCAGTCCTTACGATCCTAGCCGCGGTCGGATTGTTTATCGCAATTAGAAAAATGAGAGTTAAATCTTCCATTAAGAAGTTATGTCACGACTGTAAGCTGGTGCGCCGGAAAGGACGCCTGCGGGTGGTTTGTAAAAATCCCAAACATAAACAGCGACAAGGTTGATATTTATGCCTCGAATTAGCGGAGTTAATATTCCGGACAATAAAAATATTGAGATCAGCTTGACTTATATCCATGGTATTGGTCGGCCAATGAGTCGGGCTATTTTGGATGAGTTAAAGATTGACCAACAGAAAAAGGCCGGTGACTTGACGGCTGACGAAGTCAATAAGTTGAAACATTTAATTGATGATCGCTATAAAATAGAGGGAAGCCTGCGCCAAGAAGTGACACTGAATGTTCGCCGGCTGAAAGAGATTGGCTGCTGGCGGGGCGACCGACATAAGAAGGGCCTGCCGGTACGCGGTCAGCAGACACGAACCAACTCCCGAACAGTCCGGGGCAATGTTAGGCGTTCAGCTGGTTCTGGACGTAAGCTGCCGCCGGCACCTAAGTAAAATAATATGGGGAAAAAGCACGTTGTTCAAAAAACTGGTAATGAGGTTCTGGCTGAAGAAAGTAAAATTGAGAAAGCTCTGTCTCAGGCAGCGCCGTCTTTGCGAAAGAAGTCAGTTAGCCGGGCCACGGTTTACATTCTTTCTTCTTATAATAATACCAAAGTGGTTCTAACCGATCCCGCGGGGAATGTTTTATCCTCTCAGAGCGCCGGTCGAGTTGGTTTTAAGGGAAGCAAAAAAGGAACTGCTTTTGCGGCCTCCAAGGTGGCTCAGGTGATCGGGGCCACGATCGAGGCTCTCAGGGTAAAAGAAGTTGAAGTGGTGATTAAGGGGGTCGGAGCCGGTCGAGAATCAGCTTTACGCTCTCTGGCTAATCAAGGAGTTAATATTATTAAAGTTCAAGATCAGACACCGGTGCCGCATGGCGGCTGTCGGCCTCGTAAAATACGTCGACCTTAATTATGAACCAATCTCAATGTAAAATTTGTCGCCGGCAGGGACAGAAACTCTTTCTAAAAGGAGAGCGGTGTTTTTCGGCCAAGTGCGCCATGATTCGCCGTCCTTATAGTCCGGGCCGTCAGGGACGGACCGGCGTGAAGCGAAAACTCTCTGACTACGGCCAGCAGCTCGCTGAGAAACAAAAGTTGCGCCGCTGGTATAATCTCTCAGAGAAGCAATTCCGGCACTACGTTTCTGAAATTTTAAACAAGCCTCAGCACTACAAAAATCCGGCCGAGAATTTGATTCAAAAGCTGGAAAGCCGCCTGGATAATATTATTTATCGAGCTGGCTGGGCTGATTCTCGCTCTCAGGCCCGTCAACTCGTCGGGCACGGACACTTTCAAGTTAACAATCGTTCGGTTGATCGTCCCTCGTTTGCAGTCAAGCAAGGCGACCTGATTGCCGTCAAAGAGACACGGAAAGACCGGGCCGCTTTCGTTCGTTTGCTGGAGAAGCAGGAAAAAAAGGACGAATGTCCCTGGCTTAAAGTTGACCAGAAGAAGCTGACGGCTTCTGTGATTAGAGTTCCGGCTTTAGAGGAAATTAATCCGCCGGCCCAAGTATCAACCATTTTGGAGTTTTATACTCGGTAATTTCAATTAATTACTTTTTTATGATTTCATTACCTTCATCTTTTAAAACAATCAGTCGGGAGGGCAACAAGGGTGTTTTTGAGATTAGCGGGCTTTACCCAGGCTACGGCCTGACTATCGCCAACAGCCTCCGCCGGGTTTTGCTATCTTCTTTGCCCGGGACGGCCATTACCAAGGTCTACATCGAGGGCGTGCCCCACGAGTTTTCTACCATCAGCCATGTTAAAGAAGATGTTATTCAAGTTTTGCTTAACTTGAAAAAGCTGAGATTTATTCTGCCTGACGATCAGCCCCAGCAGGTTTCTTTGGAGGCTAAGGGAGAAAAGAAGATTACCGGGGCTGACTTTAATTTAAGCCCTCAAGTTAAAATTTCTAATCCCAGCGAGCCCATCGCCACTTTGACGAATTCCAAGGCTCGTTTGGCAATCACGGTAACGGTTGAGCAGGGGACTGGCTATCAGCCGGTCGAAAGCCGCCAGGCTGAAAAATCAATGGTGGGCGAGATCCTGCTCGATGCTAACTTTTCACCGGTCGAGAGGGTGTCTTATCGGGTTGAGAACATGCGAGTCGGCGACCGAACCGACTTTAATCGGGTTTGCTTAACTATTGAAACCAATGGCGTGATTACGCCCGAAGAAGCCTTGATTCAATCTTGTAAGTTGTTAAAGGACCACTTTGACTTAATTGGCCAGTCCTTTCAGCCTGAGAAGCCTAAAGCCACTACGAAGAAGAAGGCGGAAAAGAGTGGCCGTCCGAAGCCAGCTGAAGCCAAGAAGTTAAAAATTGAAGAGCTGAATCTTTCGGCTCGGGTGGCCAGCAGCCTTCAAGAAGGTGGCGTTAAAACAGTCGCGGGTTTAATAGCTAAATCCCCTGATAAGATTTTAGATATTCCTGGAATGGGCGAGAAGGGGTTAGATGAAATTAAGAAGGCCTTAAAGAAGCTAGATTTAAGCTTGAAAGAGTGATGAAAACAACTGCCCGAAAATTTTCTCGGAAGGCGCCGAAAAAGGCTATGCTCGACAGTTTAGCTCAGTCTTTAATCATCAAAGAAAGGGTTAAGACAACTCTGGTGCGCGGCAAAGAAGCCGCTCGTCTGACCGAGCATTACATTACGGTTGGCAAGCAAGGCAATCTCGCGGCGGAGCGTGAACTGCGTCGCCATCTTTCAGATAAAGCGGCTCGGAAAGTCATCAAGGAGCTGGGACCGCGCTATCAGGATCGCCAAGGCGGTTATACTCGGGTGGTCAAGCTAGGCCAACGCTCTTCAGATGGGGCGGAAGTAGCTTTTATTGAATTGGTTAAGTAATATGGATAAAACTAAGGAAAAAAAGAGATCAGCGGATAAAGCGGTCGAGGCCGAGGTAATTAAGCTGGATGCCCAGGGCCAGCCGGTGGGCCGGTTAGCGTCTCAGATCGCCACCTATCTTCAGGGGAAGCATCGTCCTGATTATGCTCCTTATTTAGAGGGGGTGACGGTGGTTGAGGTTGAGCACGCGGATCAAGTCCAATTAACTGGTCATAAGTGGAGCGATAAGATTTATTATCACCACACCGGATATCTGGGCCACTTGAAGTCAATAAGCGCCGAAGACCTCCATCAGAAAAAACCGCACGAGATTTTGAGGCTGGCTGTTTTGGGCATGTTACCGAAAAACCGCCTTCGAAG
>JAKQBO010000014.1 GCA_029559515.1 bacterium | reverse complement strand
TGCCCAGGATTCAAGTAAATGGACCCCTTGGTTTTTAATGGAACTGGAAAAGTTTTTTTAAAAATATGAATAAAATGAATTCACTTTTTGAATATTATGGCTTTAATCAGCAGGACGAAAAAGAATATCCTGTTATTTCTGAATTTCTCAAGGAGTTAACTCCCGACAAGATGGATCAAATAAACATAGCGCTGAAGGATATTACGCTTCCAAAGTCATTTAGTTACTGGGTTGATCGATATAATGTAATAGGAGAAGAATCCAGAAATGAGTATTTTTGGAGATGGTTATATCGTGTAGTTCAAACAATCACCCTGCCTGAAGTTCCTCAAGAATTGAAAAGTTTTGTTTGGGAGACAAAGATAATGATAATTTATTTTGTTACGCTTTTTGATGATGTTTCCGACAAAAAAGGAGTTCGTCATGAAAAACTACTAAACGATTTATTAGGAATTCCATTTCATGAAAAAGAACTAAACCTCAACGAACAATCTCATAAAAACAAAAATCACGCTCTCTTGGTAGGAGATACCTGGAATGAAATTCAAGAGAGGGTCTCTCAACTGCCCCGATATAGTTATTTTTCCAATATCCTTGAGTATGACGTGCGCCAACTGTTGAATGCTATGAGATATTCTTTCCTTGTTAATAATCAGCCGGAATTTATTAATTCTGTGGAATACAAAGCTTATCTTCCACATAATATGCAGGCCATAATTAGTCTTGATGTTGATCTTATGTCTCTGGATAGATTTAATTCTAATGACCTGGGCACATTTAGGGAGATTGCGTGGGGAGCTCAAAACATGGCTAGAATTGGAAACTGGATAAGTACCTGGGAGCGCGAAGCTGACGAGGGAGACTACACTAGCATCGTTTTTGCGTCTGCGCTAGAAAAGAGAATTCTAACATCAGAAGATCTTGTTAGCATGGACAAAAAGATAATGATTGAAAAAATAAAGAACTCGAACGTAGAGAAAGAAGCTTTAAAAGAGTGGCAGCATAACTATGACTGGATTGCAAGGAAAGCGAAGATTTTATCTCCCTCGCTAGATATCGACACTTTTTTAATTAAACTAAAACAGTTATTAGCTTATCATCTATCCAGCCGCGGTTATAAATAATGGAACTAATCCTTTTGGATAAAATTTTATTAGCGCTGATTAACATTACTGCCATTTCTTTGACAGTATGGGTATATCTTTCGGGAGAAAATAGGCCAAAGATAAATAAATATTTTTCGCTCGTAACTTTGTCAATGTTATCTTGGGTTAATGCTGGATATTTTTTAACCTATTCTTCGTCTTCGAAGCAGGCACTACTCTGGGCCAAGATAGCTCCAGCTAGTGTCTTTATTTTTTTTGTTCTCTTTTATATATTTTCTCTATTTTTCCCAAAAGAACAGAAAAGGCACGTTATTATTAATTATTTATTAATTTTCTGGGGAGTTCTTTGGTCGCTTATCACACTAAGCACTCCGTATATCATTAAAGGCGTTCAATTTGAAGAGTGGGGGATCAATCCTATCTTCAATAACTGGGGAAAGTTTGTGTTTTACGGGACAGTTTTGTTTTTTACTTTGTTGATTATTTATAATCTCATAAAAAACTATTTTGCTTCGACAGTTAATGTCAAGAAAAAAATACAATACTTATTAGTTGGATTTTTTATCTTCATCGTAATGAATTTAATATTCAACATCGGTTTGCCTCTTCTTAGGGGTAATATTCAGTACTGGCAATTCGGGAATTACTCTGCCATATGTTTGCTTGGTTTTACTGCTTACGCCATTGTCAAGAAAGAACTGTTTGATATTAAAGTGGCCTTAACTTCCATCGTTGTCGTCTTGATTGCTATCTTATTAACAGTCGAATTTTTCACACTGACAGTAGGCGTAGGAATGATGGTCTTAAAAGGCATAACATTGGCGGGCTTTTTAGTGCTAAGCCTCTTTTTATTTCAAGCAATGAACAAAGAGGCGAAACAAAAAGATGAATTAATGCATTTGGCTGAACACTTGGAGCGAGCCAATCGTGAGCTAAAGAAGCTAGACCACACTAAATCTGAATTTCTTTCTATTGCTTCGCATCAACTCAGAACGCCTTTGACAGCTATGCGGGGGTATCTTTCGATGCTCATTCAGGGCGACTTTGGACCACTATCACCTAAAGTTAAAGAGGTATCACAAGAGGTTTATCAGGCCTCCTTAAGGCTATTGAAGCTTGCAAACGATCTTTTGAATGTTTCTCAGATCGAATCTGGCAAAATTACTTTAGTTTACGAGAAGACCTCAATAGAGAAATTAGCCAAATCGGTTATTGATGAGCTTAAAATTGAGGCCGATAAAAAAGGCCTCTATCTTAAAATGATTATTGCTGAAGATTTGCCAGAGATTGAGATAGACAGTGAAAAGATCAGGCAAGTTTTATTAAATATTATTGACAACGCCATAAAATATACCAAGAAAGGCGGAGTGACGGTGAAAATTGGTCTTTCCGGCTCGGATCACGTCTTAATCAAGGTTCAGGATACGGGGGTGGGGATGACCAAAGAAGATATTGGCAAGCTCTTTCGTAGTTTTTCTCGAGGCAAAGCCGGAACTAGTCTTCATTCTTCCGGAGCCGGTTTGGGCCTCTATGCAGCCCGCAAGTTTGTCGATCAGCACAAAGGCCGCCTCTGGGTGAAAAGCCCCGGCCGAAATCAAGGCTCAACTTTTTTCATTGAATTGCCAATAAAACAAGGTTAGAATGAGTGTATGAACTCTTCAAAAAAGGTCGTCCTCATTGTTGAAGACGAACTCGTTCTGGCGAAACTTTATCGGGAAAAGTTTGAACGGGCCGGCTTTGTGGTTGAAGTAGCCAATAATGCCCGCCAGGGAGTTGCTTTAGCCAAAAGAATCAAGCCGGATATAGTTTTGCTTGATATTCTTTTACCTGAAGAAAATGGCCTTTATTTTCTGCAAACAATTAGATCGGATCGGGCTTTAGCCGATCTGCCGGTGCTTATCTTTTCTAATTATCGCAATGCAATTATTGAAGAGTCGGCCAAGCGGCTGGGCGTCTCTGGTTATATTACTAAGGCTAATTTTGATCCGGATGAAGTGGTGGAGAAGGTTCAGCACGTTTTAGGTTCACGAACAGAGTAAATTTAAAGCCTAGGCCTAATCTTGACTTGGCAGGTAAATATGGTTAAACTAGGAAACTATGGCTAATGTTGATTATCGCCAGGTTCAAGCTGAATTATTCCAAATGCTTCCGCCTCGATCTCAGGATGTTTTGAGGCGGCGTTTTCAATTAGACTATCCTCGTCGAGAGACGCTTGATGCTATTGGTCGCAATCTCTCGGTAACTCGAGAGAGAGTTCGTCAGATAGAAGAAACCAGCTTGGCTAAATTAAGAGCAGCCCAGACGCCCCAGGTTAAAGAGTTGAGAAAATTATTCCGTAATTATTTAGATCAACACGGTGGGTTGAGAAGAGAAGAATACATGCTGGCAGACCTTGGTTCGAAAGCGGATGATCGACCTTATGTTTTCTTTTTCTTAGTTTTAGAGCCCGATTTCTTCTCAACCAAAAATGATGAATTAGTTTATCCTTTTTGGACCACTGAAGAAGAAAAAATTGGTTTGGTGCACCAAGTAGTTGAGCAGCTGGTTAAAGAGATTGAAAAACGACATCAGTCTCTGTCAGAGGAGGAAATTATTAAAATTTGTCCATTAGAAGAGAAAGTTGTTCGTTCCTGCCTTGAGGTGGCCCGCCAAATCGAGCAGGGGATTGACGGCGGATACGGTTTGGCTAATTGGCCAGAAGTTTGTCCGCAGAGGCTTAAAGATAAAGCCTATCTAGTTTTAAAAGAGACGGGCCAGCCGCTTCATTTTGTTAAAGTGGCTGATTTGATTAATGAATTTAACTCTCAGTGGGAAAGAATTGGCTGCCGGCGCCCGCGCCAGGCTTTGGCTCAGACGGTTCACAATGAGTTGATTCGCGACCCCAGGTTCGTCTTGGTTGGTCGCGGCCTATATGCTTTGAAAGAATGGGGCTACCAGCCCGGGACGGTCAGAGAGCTGATTATTAAAGTGCTAAAAGAAGCCGGCCATCCTTTGACCCGAGAAGAAATAGTTGATCGGATTTTAGAGCAGCGTTTTGTCAAAGAAACCACTATCCTGCTCAATCTCAGTTCCCGAAATGAATTTCGTCGGTTGGATGACAAAACTTATTGGCTGGCTGAAAACTAGACAAGATGAGTTTTATGCCCGAAGTAACCAATTTAGGGACAGCAATCCTCTGGCTACTTCTATTTCTTTTCAGGTTTGTCGCTGCTTGGTGGTGGATTTTTCCGCCTTTTTTGCTTTATCCTTTTTGGAAGAAGATCTATTTAAATTATATCCAAGGTCTCTGGCTCGACGAGCAGGGAAAATACCAGTTGCTGGAAATTAAACTGCCTGAGGAAATTGAGCGCCCTATTAAGGCGATGGAGCAGGTATTTGCTAACCTCTGGGTTATTCTTGACGACCCTAATGCTAAGGAAAAGTGGCTGGAGGGCAAACAGTTGCTCCATTTTTCTCTGGAAATTCTCGGCCGAGAAGGAAAAGTTCATTTCTTAATTCGAGTGCCAGTGGCCAACGTTGAGACGGTCAAGTCTATTATTTATGCTCAATATCCAGAGGTTGAGATCAGCAACTTCGATGACTACGTTTCTGATGTCCCCAATCCATTGCCTAACCGGGACTGGAATCTCTGGGGAGCGGATCTTAAGCTGTTAAAGCCGGATAGTTACCCGATTAAAACATATCCTGTTTTTTTTGAGGAACATCCCTCAGACAAAGAGCAGTTCAAAATTGAACCATTGTCGAGCTTATTGGAGGGCTTAAGCATTTTGAAGCCCGGAGAACAGTTTTGGGTTCAGATTGTGGCGACGCCAACCCGAGAAGACCTGACCGGCTGGTTGACGCGAGCTCGGCAGGAAAGAGACAAGGTTTTACAGCGGGAGAAAAAGAAAGAGATTGTCAGTAAACCGATTTATCAGCAGGTAATTGATATTTTGGTTTTTCGGAAAGAGTATCAAGAGATGGAAGTTAAGGAGAAGAGCGGTCCTTCTTTATGGGAGATACCGGACACAGAAAAGAAGATAGCTGAAGCCATTGACCGTAAAGCCAGTAAGCCCAGCTTTGACTGTTTTATTCGGGTTCTTTATTTGGCTAAGCGAGATGTCTTCTTTAAGCCTCGAGTGACTATCCCCATTAACTTTTTCCTGGGTTTTAACACCGAGAATCTCAATGCCTTTAAGCCTAAAAGCGCTTCAATTAAATACCCGCCCCTTAAAGACCATCGGCTCTATCTCAAACAGCGGGACATATTTTGGCACTACATTAATCGTTATGCTCCCGGTTATCCGGAGACTTCTGAAACGTATACTTTAAATACAGAAGAGCTGGCGACCCTGTTTCATCTGCCAAGCCGAAGCATGGCTCCGGCTTCCGGCCTAGAAAGAATCCGGGCCAAGAAAGGGGAACCGCCGGCGAACCTGCCCATCGGATAAGTTTTAAAGATAAGCTGAACGTGGTAAGATTGCTTTATTATGGCCGAAGACATTACTTTTTTAGGCACAACTAACTTTCGCGGCCAAGAGCAACGGTTCGGTATCAAAGAAAACGACCGCCGCCAGCATTTTTATGTAGTAGGAAAAACGGGGATGGGCAAGTCAGAGCTGCTAAAGAACATGGCCATTCAGGACATTGAAAAGGGCCATGGCTTGGGCTTTATTGACCCTCACGGCGAAGCAGTTGATAGCTTGCTCGACTTTATTCCTTCTCATCGGATTAACGATGTAATCTACTTCAATCCGGCCGATACTGAATATCCGGTGGCTTTTAATGTTATGGAGAAGGTTCCGGCTGATTTGAGACACCTAGTGGCCGGAGGTCTAATGGGCGCCTTTAAAAAGATGTGGCCCGATGTCTGGAGTGCTCGGATGGAATACATTCTAAATTACGCCATTCTAGCGTTGCTGGAGCATCCGGGATCCACTTTATTGGGCATTAATCGATTATTAGCTGATTCTCGCTACCGAGATAAGGTAGTGCAGCGAATTAGCGACCCGGTTGTTAAATCGTTCTGGACCAAAGAGTTTTCTCGCTATAGTGAGCGTTATGAGATTGAAGCGACAGCGGCCATCCAGAATAAAATTGGCCAGCTTATTTCAGCTCCTTTAATTCGGGGGATTGTCGGGCAGGTTAAAACATCGATCGATATTCGCCAGGCGATGGACGATGGCAAGATTCTGTTGGTTAATCTTTCTAAGGGGAGGGTCGGGGAGGATGCCTCGGCTCTGCTGGGGGCCTTAATCGTTACCAAGCTTCAGATCGCCGCCATGTCTCGAGTTGATGTCCCTGAAAATGAACGCCGGGATTTTTATCTTTATGTTGATGAGTTTCAGAATTTTGCCACCAAGTCATTCACTAATATTTTTTCTGAGGCCCGGAAATACCGCCTCAGTTTGATTATCACTCATCAGTATGTGGCTCAGATGGAAGAATCGATACGCGACGCTGTCTTTGGCAACGTTGGCACCTTAGCTTGCTTCCGGGTCGGAGCCGAAGACGCTGAATATTTAGAAAGAGAGTTTGCGCCTGATTTTCAGGCCTTAAACTTGGTTAATCTCGATAAATATAACATTTATATCAAACTAATGGTTGACGGTTTAGCTAATCGCACTTTTTCAGCTCAGACCTTGCCGCCTCGGTCAGTGACGGGAACCAGTCATCGTGATAAAATTATCATGGCTTCCCGAGAGCGCTACGGCACTCATCATAAAAAAGTAGAGGATAAGATTGCTCGTTGGATGGCCGAGGTAGAGATTGATGGGGCCAAAGCCTCTAAGCTGTACGATGCCGTCTGTGACCGCTGCGGCAAAGACTTTAAACTGACCTTTAAGCCGGTGCCGGGTCGTCTTTATTATTGTAAGACTTGTCTGAAAAAAATTGCCGAAGAAGATGGCCTGGGAAAAGACGAGCCGTCAGGAAAGGACTATCGGGGGGTGCTAAAAAGAATTATTGGCCAGACTCGAAACAATAATCGGCCCAAGGAAATAAAACCCAATCAAACAGTTAATCTCGATGATTAATTCATTAGACAAAATTAATCTCAAGCAAAAGAAGGTTATTCTGCAACTCGACTTTGAAGAGTCTTTTTCTTCTTATCGGGCAACCATTAAGAAGCTGATTGAAGAAGAGGCTAGGATCTTAGTTATTGGCACTCTGGCTGGAGAGGTCAGTTTAGCTCCTTGGGCGGAAGAGCTGGGGCAGATTACCGGCCGGCCGGTAGATTTTTTAGCCCATTCAATTTTTGAAAAGTCTCTGCCTGATCAGGTTGAACGTTCGTTCTCTCAAAATCAAGTCGTCTTGTTAGAAAATCTGGCTATTTATCCTGAGGAGCGCCAGGGTGAACCAGTTCTGGCCCAGGCCCTATCCAGACTCGGCCAGGTTTATGTTAATGAAGCTTTCGGCTTAACTTATTTATCTTATGCCTCAATTAATCATTTGCCGAATTTGCTAGAGAGCGCCGGTGGAGTTGGATTAATCAAAGAATATGAGGCCGGAATATACTTGAGTAAACGCCCTCTGACGGCCATTATTGGCGGCGACAAGATTTTCGAATCGCTTGAGCTAGTTTTAGCTTTTTTAGAAAAAGGCGACCATGTATTGATTAGCGGTAAGATGGCGGAAGCGATCTTCAGAGTGAAAGGAATCTCGCCCGGCAAGGACTGGCCGGAAGAAGAGTCGGTTAAACTGATCAACCGTCTGGACATTACCGATACCAAGTTGCACTTGCCGGTGGATGTAGTCACCGGTCCCAAGGGGTTAGATGATTCTTATCGCCGGGTTTTTGCTCCCGGCGAAGTAAGGAAAGAAGATGATGTTTATGATATCGGTCCGGAAACAATCAGGCTATTTTCAGAAATTATTGCCCAATCGCCAGCCTTAGTCTGGCGGGGCCCCTTAGGTCTTTATACTTGGCCGGAGTTTAGCCGGGGGACTAAAGAAATTGCCGAAGCTATCGCCAACCAGCCCGACATCTTCTCGGTAGTTGGCGGCCAGGAAACCGTTGCTTTCTTAAAAAAGATGGGCCTACTTAATGAATTTTCCCATGTTTCTACCGGCGGTGAGTCTATTATGAGATTAGCAGCCGGTCGTGATCTTCCCGGGCTTAAAGCATTATCAACTAGTAAACTGATTAACTGAGATGGAACTGAGCCCGATCAGGAACATGCAGGCGGCGGCTGATTATGTCAGTCAGCAGCCTCGCTCCAATAGGGTGGTTATCTACGGCGATGAAGATGTCGACGGGGTTTGTTCAGTGATGATCGTCAAAGAGGCTCTAGGGCGCCTGGGCTTTAAACAAATTGAAACTCTTTTTTGTCTGCATGAAACGGAGGGGCATGGATTCAGCTTAAAAGCTCTGGATTTTATTAAAGACAAGGCTCCGGCCTTGTTGATTTTAGTTGACCTGGGGATCAGCGATAATAAGGGAATTGCTAAAGCCCGAGAGCTGGGCTTTGAGGTCTTGGTGATTGACCATCATGAGCCGTTGTCTCCCGAACTGCCTCCGGCCAACTTCATCATTAATCCTAAACATCCGGCAGACAGCTACCACTTTAAGCAACTGGCCGCGGCCGGGCTTTGCTATCACTTTGCCCGCTGGCTACTGCAGGACGATCCGGACTTTGATCTCTTAGATGAACAGCTGGTCAGGCTGGCTGGTCTAGCGACCATAGCCGATATGATGCCCTTGGAGCACGATAACATGGTTATTGTTAATCGAATGATGGATCTCTTGCCAAGCACCAGCCAGGTTGCTTTGCGTGCCCTACTTGATCGCTATTTGACTAAAGAGAAAACTCTGAAAGAAGCAATTCATCAGATCATTGCCACGCTCAATGCTAGCCAAGTTAATCAACAGCGACAGGCTGAGTCGTTTTTGCTTTTAACCGAAGACAAGCCGGCTCGAGCCGTTAAGATAATTCAAACTCTCGAAAGCCGATGGCGGGAATATTTAGTCCTACGAGAGGAGATTATTTTAGAGGCTCAACAGCGGTTAAATGAGGAGAGTCTGGAAGAGGTCATCTTTGTTGGCGGTGAGAATTGGCCCCGTCGGGTTATTGCCGCGGTGGCTTCTCGCCTGGCCGATGAGTACAATCGGCCAGCCTTTGTTTATTCTCAAATGGCCAAGATGACCCGCGGGTCGGTTCGCTCCCCAGAGAAGATAGATTGTGTCGCCTTAATGAGTGCCTGCTCCGAACATCTGACTAATTTTGGCGGTCATCCGCCAGCGGGCGGTTTTGAAATTAAAAATGAGAATCTACAGAAATTCCGACTTTGTTTGATTGAAAATTATCGCCAACTTTATGGATAAGCTGATTGTACACATTGATGGTGGCGCTCGAGGCAACCCCGGTCCAGCTGCTTTAGGGGTAGTTGTTGCTGATGCCCAGGGGAAGGTACTGGGGGAATACGCTCAAGCTCTAGGAGTGAAGACTAATAATGAAGCTGAATATTCAGCGGCTATCTTTGCCTTAGAGAAGATTAAGGCTCGCTGGGGAAAACAGAAAATCAAAGAAATATCAATTGAGGTTTATTCAGATTCTCAGCTCCTGGTTGAGCAAATAAACGGCCGATATAAAATAGTTAATTCAAAACTAGTGCCTTTGTTTCTTAAGCTTTGGAACCTAAAGACAGAGTTCGGCGAGGTTGTTTTTAATCAGGTCAGTCGTGAGGAAAACGAAGAAGCTGATCGCCTGGTAAACCAAGCGCTAGATCAAGAGAATCAGCGCCTTTGCTAGGCTTGACATTTATTAAATTTTTACTATATTTTAATTGCCTGATCTGCGAGACGATTGCGCTATCTTCGGATAGCGAGGAAAGTCCGAACACCCTCCCATTTAGGGAAAAAAGGTAGCGGCTAACGGCCGTCGTTTGGGTTTTATCCTAAATAGAGGTGCGAACAGAGACGTTTAGCCTTGAAAGAGGCTGGCTCCCTTCGGGGAGAGCTTCAGTGAAAGCTGAAGGTGAAACGGCTAAATCCTTACCGGGTGCAAGAGCAAAGAGGAGAGTTAGCTCTCCAGGTGGCTCGCTTGAGCCGGACGGTAACGTGCGGCCCAGATAGATGATCGTCTAAACAGAATTCGGCTTATCGCAGGTCGGGCTTTTTTGTTTGGCGGATTCTGATAAAATGAGCTGGTATAATTATGATTAACAAGGTTTTGAATCATCGGACCAAGAGCAGTACTTCGGCCGGTTTGGTTTTGGCTGGGGCCAGCTTACTCAGTGCTTTTCTGGGCCTAATCAGGAACCGCTTAATCGCCGGGGGTTTTGATCCGATTGAAAGAGATATCTATTTTTCCGCTCTTCGGGTGCCGAGCTTTATCACGACGGTTTTGATTATGGGGGCGATCTCGATCGCCGTGGTGCCTCTGTTCCGCGAGTATAGCCAGCGTTCGGAAAAAGAAGGCTGGCTCTTTCTGTCGGCGGTGATGAATCAGCTGCCGCTGTTTTTAGCGGTTGTTTCTTCGTTGTTAATTATTTTTGCTCCTCAGGTGGTGGCTATTATTACCCCCGGATTTGCGGCCGCGATTCAGGCTGAGATTGTTTGGCTGATGAGGATTATGTTATTAACCCCGATGATTCTTGGTCTCAGTACGATTATCTCCGGAACCTTGCAGTGCTTTGACCGGTTTTTAGTTAGCTCGCTGGCGCCGATTTTCCATAACCTGGGGATAATTATTGGCATAATTATCTTTGTCCCTTGGCTAGGATTGATTGGCCTGGCTTGGGGGATGGTGCTGGGGGCGATTATGCATTTAGCAATCCAACTGCCTTCCTTCTTTTTGTTGCGGGCCGGGCAGCCTCCAGCTTTTGCTTGGCGGCACGTTGGCCTAAAGCGCTTACTAACTCTAGCAACGCCTCGCTCGCTGACTGTTATTTTTGGTCAGGTTAACCTGCTAGTGGTGACAGCTGTCTCTTCAATGTTGGCCGTTGGCAGCATTTCCGTTTACAATTTAGCCGGTGACTTCAGTCAGGCGTTGACCCGCTTGGTCGGCGTGTCTTTTTCGGCGGCTATCTTTCCGACCATGGCCCTGGCTTTTGCTCGTCGCGACAAGGCTGAGATTTTAAAAAACTTCGTAGCCAGTTTTCGGCAAATTCTCTTCTTAATTATTCCCGGAAGTGTTTTGTTCTTTTTGCTGCGGGCGCAGTTGGTGAGAATTGTCTTGGGAACGGGAAAGTTTTCCTGGGCGGATACTCGCTTGACGGCCGCCTGCTTAGGCTTATTCTGCCTAGGTATATTTGCTCAAGCCTTGGTGACTTTGGTCTCTCGCACTTTTAGCGCCATTCAGGACAATAAAACACCGGCCTGGGTGGCTCTCGGATCAGTCCTCCTTAACGTTGTGTTAATTTTTGCTTTCATTTCCTTACTTGGCCAGCCCGGCTGGTTCCAAGAAGGAGTCGGTTCGGTTATGAAGATTCAAGATATTAGCGACATTCGGATTGTTGGACTGCCACTGGCTTTTTCTTTGTCTAATATTTTTCAACTGGTTTTATTGACTTTGATTTTAAGAAAGCGCTGGTCAATGCCTTTCATTAAAAACCTGATGGTTTTTTTCTTGAAGACTGCGCTAGCCTCTTTGATTATGGGGCTCTTGGTTTATGCCTCTCTTTATTTCATGGCGCCCCGGGTCGACATGCAGCGCGTGGTGGGCTTAGTGACCCAAGTCGCGGTAGCCCTAGCTGTGGCCCTGGTCAGCTATTTGCTAGCCAGCTACTATCTTAATCGGCCGGAGCTAGTTAAGTTCTTCAAGGCCATCAAGCAAGAATTTAAAAGATAATGTTGGGCTCTTTTCGAAACTTTGTCATCATCAGTCATGTTGACCACGGCAAGTCTACCCTGGCCGACCGATTCTTAGAGCTGACGGGAACAGTGGCCGGTTTTAAGATGCAAGACCAGTTCTTAGATCGGATGAATCTGGAAAAAGAGAAAGGGATTACCATTAAGATGCATCCGGTGCGGATGCGCTATCAGCTCGATGGCCAGTCATGGCTGTTGAATTTAATTGATACGCCCGGCCATGTTGATTTCGGTTATGAAGTTTCGCGAGCCTTGGCTGCGGTTGAGGGAGCGATTTTACTAGTAGACGCATCTCAAGGCATTCAAGCCCAGACGCTGGCTAATCTGAGGCTGGCTCAGGATCAGGGCCTGGTTATTATTCCGGCGGTGAACAAAATTGATCTGCCCCAGGCTGAGACTGAAGCGACTCAGCGGGAGCTCGCTGACATAGTCGGAGTTGACATCAATGATGTTTCTTTGATTTCGGCTAAAAAAGGAATCGGGGTAAGCGATCTATTAGCGAGAGTTATTCGAGAAGTTCCCGCTCCGGATAAAGGCGGCTCTGATTTTTGCGGCTTAATCTTTGATTCTCATTATGATTCTTTCCAGGGGGTGGTCGCTTATTTAAGGTTATTTGGCGGTTCAGTCCGGGCCGGGGATCAATTTGTCTTAAATGCCACCGGAGTCAAGGGAGAGGTTAAACAGGTTGGTTTTTTCCGACCGGAGCTTGAGCCTCAAAGCGAACTCTCTTCCGGCGAGATAGGTTATTTGGCAACTGGTTTAAAAGAATCAGATAGCGTTCGGGTTGGTGATACATTCATGAAAGAGAATTGTCCGGTTACGCCCTGGCCGGGCTATCGCGAGCCCCAGCCGATGGTTTTTAATGGTTTTTATGCTCGTAATGAAAGTGGTTTTACCTTGCTTAAGTCTTCTCTGGAGAAACTTAAGCTTAATGATCCGGCTCTGACCTTTGAGGTAGAAAAAAGAGAAGGTCTAGGGAAAGGCTTTCGGGTTGGATTTTTAGGCTTATTACATGCAGAGATTACGGCTCGCAGACTCGAGGAAGAGTTTGGCTTGGATTTGATTATTACCTCGCCCATGGTCAGCTACCAGATTAAACGCCGGGGCCAGGCAAAGAAAATGGTTAATTCAGCGGCTGACTGGCCGCCAGCAGAAGAGATGGAAGAACTGGCTGAGCCCTGGGTTGAACTAAAGATAGTGGTTCCTAAGCGGTGGTTAGGCCAGGCGATGGATGTTCTGAGCCAGCGCGAGGGCAGCTTTCAGGAGCAGCAATATCTGCAGGCGGGGCGATTTGTCTTGGTTTATCAGACCCCGCTGCGCTGTATTATGGCCGGGCTGGATGATGCTCTAAAGGGAGCGACCGAGGGCCATGCTTCGGCTAGCTATCAGCTGCTGGATTATCGCGCTGCTGATCTGGTTAAGCTGGAAATTCTCATTGCCGGAGAAGTCAAAGATAGCCTTTCTCGAATAGTTGCCCGATCAGAAGCCTACCGCGAAGGACGCAGACTGGTTGATCGACTGAAGGAAGTTTTGCCAGCGGAGCAATTTATGATCAGTCTTCAAGCTCGGGTTGAGGGGCGAATCATCGCCCGGCAAACAATCAAGGCTCGGCGCAAAAATGTTACGGCCCCTCTTTATGGCGGGGACTGGAGCCGAAAGAAAAAGCTGTTGGTTAAGCAGCGCCAGGGTAAAAAGAAGCTGGCTCAGACGGGCCGGGTCAACCTGACGGCGGAGGTGTTCCTGAAAATGTTGAAGAGTTGAGCAGTTAGTTTATAATAGATAGAGTATGGTAGAGCAATGGCGACCGGCTCGGCGCAAAAAGAAAAATAGTTTTTGGTCTTGGCTGGCGTTTGTTTCAGTATTAGTTTTGCTGGTTTTCTTTGCTCAACGAAACATCAGTCTTTATCGACAGGGAAGAGAGTATCGGGAGAGAGCCGAGCGGCTGGAGGCCGAAATGCGGACTCTAGAGGAGCAGAGAAGCCAGCTGGAGGCCCAGGCTGAGGCGACCGGCGAAGAATCTTTTTTGGAGAGGGTTGCTCTGGAGCGATTGAATTTAAAAAGGTCGGGCGAAGAAGTGATTGTTTTTGAGATAGAGCCAGAAGAAGCAGAAGTTTCTTTAGAAGAAACAGAGCTTGATTTTTGGGAGAAGCTAAAAGCTACCGTTGGTGGCTGGTTTAGGCGGCAGTAGTTCAGAGGCAGAACGTCTGCTTCCCAAGCAGAAGGTCGCGGGTTCAATTCCCGTCTGCCGCTCCAGCTCGGCCGAGATAGCTCAGTTGGTAGAGCGAGCGCTTCGTAAGCGCTAGGTCGCGGGTTCGAATCCCGCTCTCGGCTCAAGATATGACACCGCTAGAAGACAAGATAAATCAATTGAAAGAGCAGGTCCATCAAGTGATGGGCTATCTTTAACTGGGCGGATAAAAAAAAGAAAGCGGAGCAGCTGAAAGAGGCTACGAGCCGGCCTGATTTCTGGGCAGATCGAGAGAAGGCCGTAGAAACCAGTAAACGGTTAGCCGAATTAGAGGAGGAAGTTGAGAGTTTAGCTCTTTTAGAAAAAGAAGTGAGTGATTTAGCTGAGTTGGGTCAACTGGCGGCCGATGACAGCAGTCTCCGGCCGATGGTCGAGGGACAGCTGGCCAAGCTTAAGGAGAGACTTGACCAGCAGGAGATCAAGCGTTTCTTGAGCGGCCAGTACGACCACGGCGGCGCAATTATCGAAATTACTGCTGGGGCCGGTGGCCGGGAGGCCGAGGACTGGGTGGCGATGCTGGCTAGAATGTATCGGCGCTATGCTGATCAACAGGGCTGGAGTTCGGTTATTCTTGACCAGTCCTTTGGTGAATCCGGCGGGCCGGATGGGCGGATTGGATTAAAAGCAGTCGTTATTGAGATCAAAGGCCAGAATGCCTTTGGCTATCTCAAGAACGAGCAGGGAGTTCACCGCTTGGTTAGAATTTCTCCTTTTTCTGACCAGCAGCTACGCCACACTTCTTTTGCTCTAGTTGAGGTGCTGCCCATTCTTGGCCAGAACGAGTCTGATCTGGAGATTAATTTAGGCGATCTTAGGATCGACACTTATCGGGCTTCAGGACCGGGTGGCCAGTACGTTAACAAGACCGAGTCAGCGGTGAGGATTACCCATTTACCAACCAAAATTCAAGTTGCTTGCCAAGCCGGACGGTCACAGGGGGCCAACCGCGAGATGGCTATGAATCTGTTAAAGGCGAAATTGAAAAAGCGCCAGGCAGAAGAAGCGGCTCAGAAGATCTCGGCTCTGAAGAGTGGCATCAAAAGCGCTGCTTGGGGCCAACAGATTCGCTCTTATGTTATCCAGCCCTATCAATTGGTTAAAGATTACCGAACCGAGGTAGAGACGTCAAATGTCGAGGCTGTGCTGGATGGTCAGCTAGACGATTTCATTAAAGCTGAAATTAAATTGAACAATGATTAAGTTTGACCAAGTTAGCAAACTTTATTCTAACTCCTGCCTGGCGCTCGATAATATTAACCTGGAGATTAAGCAGGGCGAGTTTGTGACTATTGTCGGTAAATCGGGAGCCGGCAAGACGACCTTAATTAAGCTCTTGATCCGCGAAGAGCTTCCAACCGAGGGTCAGGTTTATTTTGACGGGCAATCGGTATTAGAGATGAATCGTCGCCAGATCTGCCAGCTAAGGCAGCGGATAGGGGTGGTCTATCAGGATTATAAGCTGTTGCCCCAGCAGACGGTTTACGGCAATGTCGCTTACGTCTTAAGCGTCATTGGAGCATCTGATTCGGAGATCGAGCGAGACGTGCCCCGAGTTTTAGAAATTGTCGGCCTGGCCGATAAGACCGACGACTTTCCCCATCAGCTTTCAGGCGGGGAGAAGCAGCGCCTCGCTATTGCCCGAGCGCTGATTCACCAGCCGGAGGTGATTATGGCCGATGAGCCAAGCGGCAATCTTGATCCCTATAATACTTGGGATATCATTGAAGTGTTGAATAAAATTCATCAGATGGGGACAACGGTCGTTGTCGCGACCCACGACAAGGACGTGATTGCTCAAACCGAAGGCCGGGTAATTGCTCTGAATCAGGGGAGAATTATTCGTGATGATTATCAAACCCGAAACTTTGTTTTTTGATTATGTCTAGATTGACATCTCTTAAGCGCGTTTTGTTATTTGGCTGGACCAACTTTAAGCGGGCTCGTGAATCAAGCTGGATTACAGTCCTGGTAATTGCAGTAGTGATTTTTTTGGTCAGCGCACTTTTTTTACTGAACGGTCTTTCTCAGGCCGTTATTAACCAGGTGCAAGAGCGGGTCAGTATTGCTGCTTATTTCCAGCGAGGCACAGCGGTTAGCGAAATAGCCGTGATCAGAGATGACTTAAAGGATCATTTCGGTGATCAAATTCAGGATATAAAAATTGTCTCTCCAGAAGAAGCCTTGAGTCATTTTTTAGACCGTTATCGCGGAGACCCTTTGTATCAAAGAGCCCTGGAGCAGGTGGGTGAGAATCCCTTTTTAGCTTCGCTCGATATAACCTTGGGCGAAGTTCATCTTTATGCTGAGGTGGCTGATTATTTAACTCAGCATCATGCTGATATACTGAGCAAGGTTGATTACCATCACCGGGAAGATGTGATTGAGCGGGTCTTCAACACCACCAGTCGAATCCAGTGGTTTGGGGTGGTGGCTGCTTTGCTTTTAACGGTTTTAGTTGTGTTAATTGCCTTTAGCAGCATTCGGGTCTCGATCCATGCCGCTCGGAGCGAAATTGAGACTATGAAACTAGTGGGAGCCTCGTCTTGGTTTATTAAGGCACCTTTTGTGGTCCAGGGAATGGTTAGCGGACTATTTGCTGCTCTTTTGGTCATTTTGATTATTTTGCCGGCCAGCTATTTCCTGACTCCTTCGGTGGAGTCACTGGTCCCAGGATTTAATCTTTGGGAATATTTGTCAGAAAATATTGTTTGGCTGCTAGCCATCCAAATTATAGGAGCGCTGTTCTTAGGTTTTATTTCAACTCTGTTAGCGGTTCAGCGTTATTTGAAAAAATAGGCTGAGTTGCTAGAATAGATTGCTTTTCGGGGGTCGTCTAATGGTAGGACACCAGGTTCTGGCCCTGGCAATTGGGGTTCGAATCCCTGCCCCCGAGCATTAAGAAATTAATAACCCTCTTTCCCTGCAGCTATCTGGGGAGGTCCGGTCTCTTTTTTGAGTAATTTTTAAAGATTACCCATATTTGGTTTATTGTCCGATTTATTGTTTTTTAGAGTTGATAAAAAAGAGGGAAGTAATGATCATATTGGTTGCTTTTGGAGTCCTGCTAGGACTTAACATTATGCAAAGAGTGGGAGGCTTTGGGCGATTGATGATTTTTTGTCTAGACAATCTGGATGATCAGGATAATATAATAATAGCGGCCGGTCAGACTTTTTACTCTTTACTCGAAAGCCTTGGAGGGCAATCGGGAATTAGTGCTATCAAACCCGATCAACGGCTGAGAGCATGGAGATGTCAAACAACGGCCAAGTTGACTTAATTATTTCCGGCAGAGATGGACAGTAATCGGCCCCGGTTAAGATTTTATCTTGGCCGAGGAGATAACAATTATGGAAAATGAGATGGTCTTTATGCCTTGCTACCCTGATTTAGATCAAGATAAAATCATCGATGCTGTTCACAATATTTCAGATGATAATCTGACACTAGTAGAAGATGTGAGCGACTATTTAAAAGAGGGCATAGTGATTACTCGTCGGGCAAAGCTTTCAGTAGAAGAAAATATTGCTCATGTTTTTAAAATGGACGGCGCAAGGCTTCGCCTGTCTCAAGCCCTCCGGCTTTATTATTCCGAGGGCCTGTCTCAGGAAAAGATAGATTTGATTATTGATTTGGTTTACCCAGAGTAAACCGTCTTGGGGTAAGCCCCTCTTATGAGCTATAATCAAGAGATATGGATCAGATAATTTCAGCAGCTAAAATTCTCAAGCGAGGGGGGATAGTTATCTATCCCGGCGATACTTACTATGCTTTAGGCGCCAGTATTTACGATGACCAGGCGATCAGACAGGTTGCGGCCGCCAAGGGATTTTCAGCCGGATCAAAGCCTTTGCCTGTAGCGGTTAGCAACCTGTCTCAGGTCGAAGATATCGTCCATCTTGGTTCTGACTACCGGGCAGTTCTTCAAGAGATCTGGCCTGGTCCAGTGATGTTTCTACTCCCCAAAGGGGCTTCAACTTCTCCACTGTTGAGCGGGCCAAGCAACCTGATCGGAGTCATTCAGTTTCAGAACACTACGGCTCAGGAGCTAATCCAACGGGCTGGCTTCCCGGTTACAGCCACCTCGGCGAACATTTCCGGACAGAGCGACACCTTTCGCCCGGATGAAATCAAGCTGAAGAAACCCGCCGAAGCGACCTTAAAAGGGGTTTGTCTTTATGCCGGGCAAGATTTAACGATAGTAGATTTATTTAATGGCCGGATAGTTCAAGACGGCGCCTGGTCGGAGAGAGTTGAGCGCTTAATTTATTAAGCTTCGGGATTTCAAAATATGTATCAGCCTCGAGACTTCTTTTTCCAAAAGGCCAAAAAAGAAGGCTATCCGGCTCGCTCTGTTTATAAATTAAGTGAGCTGGATAAAAAATATAATTTATTTCAGCCGAATCAGTTTATTTTAGACTTAGGTTGCTCTCCGGGTTCATGGTCTCTATATATCAGCCAGAAGATTAAACCTCGAGGCCGACTAATCGGAGTCGATCTTCAGGAAACGACAATCGAAGCCGACAATTTTTTCTTTTTACAGGGCGATATTTTTAAGCTAGCGCAAAAGGAATTATCGGCCTTGATGACTCAAGTAGGCATAGATCAATTTAATGGCGTTGTTTCGGACATGGCTCCGGCCACCTCGGGCATTAAAGGGGTTGACGCCGGCCGTTCGGCTGAGCTAGCCAACCGAGTTATAGAAATTACTCGCGACACCCTAAAAAAAGGAGGGTTTTTGGTGATTAAGATCTTGGAAGGCGGGGAGCATGAATCAGTTTGGCGAGAAATAAAGAGAACTTTTAAGCAACAGCAGCAGATCCGGCCAAAGGCTGTCCGGCCGAATAGTCGGGAAATTTATATTGTCGCTCATGGATTTAAAAGAACTTAATTGGCTGCTTCAAGAGAAATATAATTTAATTGATGCGGTTGACCAGCCTCATCTTTGGCCGGCCGAAGCGGCCGAGGATCTAAAGCGTCTCAGCCAGGGCGAGCCCCTGGCTTACGTCATCGGGTTCATCCCTTTCCTAGGTAGTCGGATTGACCTTCGCTTCCGCCCATTGGTGCCCCGGAGCGAAACAGAATATTGGGTCCAAGTACTCTTAAAACAGGCAGCCTTTAAAAAGAAAACAATCAAGGCTCTCGATCTTTTTACCGGTTCCGGATGCATTGGCTTGTCCCTATTGAGGCACTGGCCTGGGGCTCGGGTCGACTTTGCCGACAACAACTTATCTTGCTTAGAACAGGTTGAATACAACTTGGCTTTGAATAAAATTAATTCCCGCCGAGCCCGTTTAATCCATTCGGATCTTTTTACAGGTATTCAAGACAAATATGATCTGATTTTGGCCAATCCGCCCTACATTAGCTCTAGCCGATTCGAACACCTTCCTCGTTCGGTCCGAGATTATGAGCCGAAAGAGGCCTTAATTGTGGGCGAAGAAGGACTGGCTTTAATCAGAAGGTTTTTAGATCAGGTCTCTGATTATTTAAATCCGTGGGGGCAGTTTTGGTTGGAATTTGATCCAGCTCAAAAAGAGTCGATACAGCCTTTGATTAGCAGCAACTTCCAGGCTAATTTCGGGAAGGATCAGTACGGTCTTTGGCGTTTTGTTGTCGGACATTTTAATTTTGATTAGGTTTGGGCTTGTGCTAAAATAAACTCAGTAATAACTAGTTTATGGCCAAAAAACAGTCGTCTCAGATTCAAAAAGCGCGAGGAGTGAAAATCAAGATTGTTGGCTTAGGCGGTGGCGGGTCTTCGATTGTCACCGAAATGAGCCAGCGCCTGCCAGGCGTCAGCTTTGTTGCGGCTGACACCGATCTAATTAATCTGCAGAGGATTAAAAATAATCACCTGGCGCTTTTTTCTTTTGGCAGCGAGGTTACTTGTGGGCTGGGCACAGGAATGAATCCTGGCCTGGGACAGAAAGTAGCTCGATCAGCCTGGGAAGAATTCAGAAATTTATCCCATAACGTTGATTTACTTATTCTGGTTGCTTGTCTTGGCGGGGGAGTGGGTTCCGGAGTCCTGCCGATTTTTGCCCAGGCGGCTCAGGAAGAAGGCGTCTTAAGTATTGGCGTTTTTACCCTACCCTTTGCTTTTGAGGGCCAGCAGAGACAGCGCCTGGCTCAGCGAGCCTTAAGAGATTCTTCGCCTTATCTTGATGCGAGGATGGTTCTATCGAATGAGAAAATTTTTCAGGTAGCTGGCGACCAGACTTCCTTCAGCGCCGCTCTGTCTTTAATCAATCAAAATTTGGTTGAAAATCTTAATGCTTTGCTTGAGATTATTCGCCAGCCCAGCTTAATTAATATTGACTTTTCTGATCTGCGAGCAATTTTGCACGGGCATGATCAACTGGCTTTTCTAAATAGCGCCATGGCTGAAGGCGAGCAGAGGCTGGATGAAATTTTGAATCGAATTCATTGTTATGATTTCTATGCTTCTGAGCCGTTGCCGCCGGATAAGCTTCTGCTTCATATTGCTGGCGGGGCCGACTTGAAAATGGCTGAAGTTAACACCATCAGCCAGGAAATTAAGAAACCTAATCCGGCTGCCCAGATTATTTTTGGAGTGGATCGCCGCAATAACTTTAAAAACCGAATCAAGGTAACGCTGCTTTCAATCAGCGGGCTAAAAGAAAAACCAACTCAAACCAAATCCAGCCCGCAGGATAAAGATTCTGAAAATAAAAAGGAGCGTTCAAAAAAAACCAAGTCCAAAAAGGTGGTTAAGTCGGATGTTCAAAAGAAGCCGCCCCAGAAAAACAAAAAGACCGTTGCTTCGGAGAAGAAAGCTAAAAAGGTAAAGAGGTTGAATGCCTTGGACGTTAAAGAGCTTAAGCAAAAAAGCGAGTTTCAAAAAACTTCTCAGGAAAAGATCTGGGAAATTCCAGCTTTTTTAAGAAGGAAGTCTTAAAAGATGATTAAAAAGGCAATTATTGTTTTAAGACAGCCCGGGGCGGAGCCGCTATCGTTGGGGCGGGTAGTGACTCCTGAATTTTGGTTGCTTCATGACCGGCCTTTAATTGAGCACTTGGTTGACGAAGTAATTGAAGCCGGAGCAGAGGAGATTTTTTTCGTTGGCCCTCCCGGGAAGAAGGGAGTCTGTGAATACTTTAATCGGGCTGATAGCCCTGAAGACGCCTCGGGAGACTTGAGTCGATTTATTCAATGCTATCAATCGAAAAAATTTAACTTTGTCAACGAGAATGGAAGCTTCGGCCCGTCCCTATCAAAGTTAATCAGCAAGATTAAAGATGAGCCGGTCGCCCTATCTTGGGCTGACGATTTTTGGGTCGCTCCGGAAAGTTCTTTTATGCAGCTAGCTCGGGTTTTCCACACCTCGAATCAGACGGTTTTAGGGCTAGCTGATGATTCCCGAGGCATGGATTTAAGCCTGTCTTTAGATAAAATAGCCGATCGCATTTATCGAGTTAAAGAAGTCAAAGAAGAAAAACAGGACCAAGACGAGCTGTTTTTGTCCGGCCGAGCCATAATCACTTTAGAGTTTTGGAAAATGTTTTCTGATCTTAAAAGGGAAATTAAAGAAGATAATCTTGATTTTAATAAAGTACTATCAGCTATGGCGGCGGAGGGAAAGCCAGTCTATGGTTATCAGCTTAAAGGGCTTCGCTTTGATTTAAACGATCGTGCGGGCTGGCTGGCCGCCGGCAGATCCTTAGCGCATCAAGATAATGAGTAAAAGAGTTCTCATTAAATCTATTCAAGCTCGGATGATTATCAACTCCCGGGGCGAACCGACGGTCGAAGTTGATTTGAGAACTAATTTAGATGACCGAGTTTATCGAGCTTCGGCTCCCTCGGGAGCTTCCCGAGGCGAACACGAGGCTTGGGAGATTCGGGACCGGGGTGTTGATTTTGGCGGTCTAGGCGTTAGCCAGGCCGTCAGTCATGTTAACGACATAATTGCTCCGGCTCTAAAAGGAAAAAGCGTCTTAGCTCAACAGAGAATTGATCAGTCATTGGTTGAGCTTGACGGCCATAAAAATAAATCCCGGCTGGGGGCGAACGCCGTTTTGCCGGTTTCGATGGCTGTCTGTCGAGCCGGGGCGGCCGCGCAAAATCAGTTTCTTTGGCAATATTTAGCCGGGCTTTATAAAGAACTTGGCCAGCCGGGAAATCCGGCGATGCCCAAACCATGTTTTAATGTTATTAATGGGGGAGTTCATGCCGGGGGCTGGCTTGATTTTCAAGAATTTATGGTTATTCCTCAAGGGAGAAGCTTCTATGATAATCTTAAGACAGGAGCGGAGGTTTATAGTCAGCTCAGAGGGCTCTTACTGGCTGAAGTTGGTCCGGCTTCAATTAACGTTGGTGATGAGGGCGGGTTTGTTCCAGCTCTTGTTCTACCTGAATCAGCTCTGGATTTAATTCTGAGGGCGGTCGATCGGGCGCCCAATCAAACCAAGGTCAAGATCGGGCTGGACTGTGCTGCGAACTCTTTCTTTGACCAGGGCCAATACCGTTTAGCTGGCTCGGTTAAAACCAGAGAAAATTTGATTGATTATTATCAAGAGCTGGTTCGCCAATACCCGATTGATTTTATTGAGGACCCATTGGCCGAGAGCGACTGGCTGGGATGGAGCCAGCTTAAAAATGAGTTAAATGGCCAAGCCGGGTTGATCGGCGATGATATTTTAGTCACCAATATTGACCGCCTTCAGGAGGCGAGAAAGACTGATGCCGTTGACGGGATGGTCGTTAAACCAAACCAGATTGGAACAGTTTTTGAGACATTGGAAGCCGCTGCCCTGGCCGCTTCTTATGGCTGGCGTCTGGTGGTATCTCACCGCTCTGGAGACACTAATGATGATTTCATTGCTGATTTGGCGGTTGCTTTAGGTTCTGACTATTTCAAGTCCGGAGCTCCGGCTCGAGGCGAGCGGCTGGCTAAATATAATCGGCTCTTGGAAATTGAGACTGAGTTAAAAAAATGAATAAAATTTTGCTTTTAATTATCGATGGACTTGGCGACCGGCCGAATGATTTCTGCAAGAGGCAGACGCCTCTGGAAGTGGCCGAAACTCCTCTGATGGACCGGATGATTCGGGAGGGTTCCGGTGGCCTGGTTAAGCCTTTCCAGCGGGGATTATTTCCAACCTCAGAAGATGCGCACTTTTCTTTATTTGGTTATGATGTTAATCATTATCAAATTGGCCGGGGAGTTTTTGAGGCGCTCGGTTTAAACGTGAAGCTCACTGATCGCTCAATTGCCTGGCGAGGAAATTGGGCGACGCTTGATCGGGCCGGCCGCATTCTGGATCGCCGGGCCGGCCGGCTGCCAGCTAATGAAGCTTTAATTGCCGAGATCAAAGAATTAACGATTGAAGGAGTCAAGTTTAAAATATATCTCGGGCAAGAACATCGTCTGGTCGTGGTTATGGAGGGGGAAAATTTATCCGATCAATTAAGTGACGGCTACCGTCGCCAGGTTGGGGTACCGCCAGCGTTAATTACTCCTTTGGATCGCAGCGAAGAGGCTAGCTTTACGGCCCACCTAGTTAATCGCTATTTAAACCAAATACATTCCTTGCTTAAGAATAATTCGGTTAATCGGGAGAGAATTAGGCAGAATTTGCCGCCGGCCAACTATATTCTTTTGCGCGGAGCCGGTCGGATGAAAGAAGTTCCTTCTTTTAAGGATCGCTGGGGCTGGTCGGGAGCCTGTGTGGCCGCCGGCCATCTCTACCGCGGAATTTCAAAATTTTTTGGCTTAAAAATTATTGATGTGCCCGGGGCTAATGCCGGCCTGGATACTAATTTGTCGGGCAAGATCGAGGCCTCCATCGAAGCCTTAAAAGATCACGATTTTGTTTTTTGTCATATGAAGGCGGCTGATACTTTAAGCCATATGCGCAACTGCCAAGGCAAGGTTGATTTTCTGGCTAGGGTTGATCAGGCTCTGAGGCCTTTATTTGGTCAAAGAAAAGTAACGCTGGTCTTAACCGGCGACCATGCAACTCCTTGCGAAGGAGGGGAGCACAGCTCTGATCTGATTCCTATGCTGATTTGGGGGGAAGGGGTGCCGAAAGATAGAGTTTCCAGGTTTGGTGAATCCTTTTGTGCCCAGGGTCGATTGGGGGTTTGGCCCCAGGTTCAAGTTTTAGAAAAAGCCGCTCGGATAACCAAGGAGCATGCCTAAAAAAAGCCGAAGAAAACCAAGAGTTTTGTTAAATTGGATTGTCTTAATTTTGGTAATCGCCCTGCTGATTTACTTTTTAAATAGTTTAATGGGAACGGACAGCGAAAGATTTGCTGATGGTAGCGAGGTTATCATTGATTATCAGTTAGACCTGGTTTGGCAAAAGTGCTCCGCTGGCCAACTGCCTCCTGATTGCCGCGGAGCCGCTGTTCAGTATCAATGGCCCCGGGCCAAGGACTACTGTGACAATTTAATTTTGTCGGGTTATTCTTCTTGGCGGCTACCCAGCCAGGCTGAACTGGAGAGCTTAGTTGGCAATGGCCGGCATGACCCGAGTATTATTTCTGATTTCTTTATTAATAATCCAGCTGATCATTTTTGGACGGTTAATCAAGATTATCAGGGTCGGGCCGAAACAGTTAGCTTCGGCGCCGGCTATGTCGAGCCGAGCGAACTTGATCAGTACTGGCATGTTCGCTGCGTGCACGACCTTTAGTAGGTGATTATTATGAAACAAATTCCCTTTGTTCAAACAATGCAACTACTGGAAAGGCATGACATTCCGATGGTGCCCTCTTCGGTCTTTGTCGATCAAAAAGAGGCCTGGAATTTTATTTCCAAGCTGAAGCAACCAGTAGCGATGAAGATTGATGCCGCCGAGGTTTGGCATCGAACCGAAGCCGAAGGGGTTTTTCTAAATGTTAGCCGAAAGCAGGAGTTTGAACAAGCCTGGCAGAGACTGAGCAGTATTTCTGAGCATCGAGGGGTGATCGTCCAGGAAATGAGATCAGGAATCGAGCTGGCTTTGGGAGCTAAGCGTGATGCTCAATTTGGACCGGTGGTTATGTTCGGCCTCGGGGGTATCTTGATTGAGTTAATGCAAGACGTCAGCTTCCGAGTTGCGCCGATTGATTTGGCGGAGGCCCGGCGAATGATCAGCGAGATCAAAGGGTATCGTCTATTGACCGGATTTCGCGGCCGGCCAGCCGTTGATCAAGATAAGTTGGCCGAAATTCTGGTTAATTTAGGTTATTTAGCGGCTGAAAACTCTGAAATTGAGGAAATTGATCTGAATCCGGTAATGGCTAATGGCCAGAGAATTGAAGCTGTTGATGCTAAAATTTGGGTTTTAGACTATGAAGAATAAATTCGCCGCCTTAACTAATCCTAAAACAGTAGCCTTAATCGGCGCGACAGAGCGGCCGGGTTCAGTTGGAGCTGGGCTGGTTGAAAATCTTTGGTCGGGCCGGGAAAAAAGGCGCCTCTTTTGGGTTAATCCTAATATTGATCAAATTAAAGGAGCGACCAGTTATCCTTCGATTTTGAAAGTTCCCCAATCAGTAGACTTAGCTGTGATTGCTGTTCCGGCGGAAGTAGTTCCGGTCGTGGTTAATGAGTGCTGCCAGAAAAAAGTTGGGGCCATGATAGTTGTTTCAGCCGGTTTTGCTGAAATTGGGGCGGCGGGGCAACCAAGGCAGGATGAGATCGTCGGCTTAGCTCGCCGGGCGGAAATTCCATTGCTGGGCCCCAACTGCCTGGGTTTGTTGCGGCCCCAGATAGAGCTGAATGCTTCTTTTGCTCCTTTTACTCCGCCGGCTGGCGGGATCGCCTTTATCTCTCAATCTGGGGCATTAATGAACTCTGTCATTGATCGGTCGGGTTTGGAAAATTACGGTTTTAGCTCTTTAATTTCCTACGGCAATGGCGCCGATATATCCTTAGTAGATCTTCTGTGGTTAGCCGATCGGGATCAGCAGAGCAAGGTTATCGCTGTTTATTTAGAAGGGCTGGATCACGGCCGTGAATTTATGGAGGTGGCTCGAGAGATTACGCCACATAAACCGATAATTATTCTTAAAGCTGGCCGGACTGAACTTGGTCAGCGAGCGGCCGCCTCCCATACAGCCAGCCTGGCTGGAGCCGACCAAGTTTATCGGGCGGCTTTTAAACAGAGCGGCGTATTATCAGCCGGGACGCTCGAGGAGTTGTTTGACTGGGCCAAGGCTCTTTGTTGGCTGCCTCGGGTGAAGGACGGGGTGGCAATTTTAACCAATGGTGGCGGCATTGGAGTCTTGGCGACCGATGAGGCTTCTGATCAGGGTTTAACTTTGTCTAACTTGACCGAAGCAACAGCCGCTCGCCTGAAAGAGAGCGACTGCTTCCCTCGGGAGATGGTCTTTAATAATCCGCTTGACATTATTGGTGACGCCGATACCGAGCGTTATCGCTCAGCGATGGAAATATTATTAAACCAAAAAGATATTAATACTTTAGTGGTTATCCAAACTAAGCAGACTATGACTGACATTCAGGCTAACATGGAAGCGATCGTTGACATGGCCAAAAAACACCCAGCCAAAGCATTAATTTCCGTTTGCTTGCCGGGACGCTTAAGCCAGCCAGCGATTAATTGGCTGGAGTCTCACCATATTCCGAATTATTCTGATCCGGCTCGGGCACTTAAGGCCGCTCGAAGATTAATTTATTAATTATGCCCAAAAGCGATAAAAACATTCTCTGGCTGGAAGAAATTGATCAAAGCGACATCAAACTGGTCGGAGGCAAGAATGCTGCTTTGGGAGAGATTTATAGTGCGCTGGAAAAGCAGGGGATACGAGTCCCCAATGCTTTTGTCTTAACAGCCACCGCCTATTATCGATTCTTGGAAAAAGCCCGAATCAAAGATTCATTAGAAAAGATTTTTGCCCGCGTCGACCTAAATGATTTAAAGCAGCGGCGGCAAGCAGCGGCCCGGGCCCGGCGAATGGTATTAAGAACCAAGTGGCCCCGGGATTTGAGAGAAGAAGTAATCCAGGCTTACCGTCGTCTATCTCGAGAATCTAACCAGACTAATACCGATGTCGCTGTCCGTTCTTCAGTGGCGGCCGCTCAAACTATAGCCAGCTCTTTCCCCGGCCAACAAGAAACTTTCTTGGGGATCAACCAGGAGGTGAAGCTGCTTCAGTCGATTAAAAAATGTTTTGCTTCGTTGTTCAATGACCACGCCATTGTTTATCGAATGGAGCGCAATTTATCTCTTTTTGATGTTGCTCTCTCGGTCGGAGTTCAGAAAATGGTTCGTTCCGATTTAGCTTCTTCGGGAGTGGCTCTGACGGTCGAGCCCGAGAGCGGGCACGATAAGATAATTGTTATCAGTTCGGCTTACGGGCTAGGGGAGATTGTAGTCGACGGCCGGACTGATCCGGATGAATTTTATGTTTTTAAAACCTCGCTGGCTCGCGGATACCAAGCGATTATTAAAAAAAGACTCGGCGCTAAGAAAAGCAAAGGGGTTTACGGGCGCCGGGGAGTTAAAATAGTTGAAGTCCCGCCGGCCGAGCAAGCTAAGTTTTCTTTAAGCGACAGAGATGTTATTTTGTTGGCCCAGTGGAGCTCGGCTATTGAAGACTATTATTCTGAAATTAACGGTCGTTATTCACCTCAAGAGATCGAGTGGGCTAAAGACGGTCGCAGCGGCCAGCTTTTTATTGTCCAGACTACTCCGGAGAGCGTTCACCGGGGGCGCAAGCCGAAGGTTTATCGAAGCTACCATTTAGAAACTGATCAGGATCCTTTGCTGAAAGCGACTGCTATCGGACAAGGGATAGTAACCGGGCCGATTCGCTTTATTAAGCAGGATCTTGACTTAGCAAAAGTACAGCAAGGCGATATCTTGGTTACGCCAATGACTGACTTTAAGTGGGTTAGCGTTATTAGTCGGGCCGGAGCAGTAATTACCGACCAGGGATCGCGGACTAGCCACGCTGCTATTATTAGTCGGGAGTACGGAGTGCCGGCCGTAATTGGCGCTGGAGCGGCAACACAGAAGCTTCGGTCGGGAGAGTGGGTGACGGTTGACAATAGCCAGGGTTTAGAGGGGCGCGTTTATCGGGGTCGGTTGCCTTTTAAAGTTGAGGAGCACGAGATTAACAAACTTCCGGCGGTCGAGCCGAGAGTGGCTGTTAATTTAAGCCGGTCCGATGAGGCCTTTCGTTTGTCAGCTCTGCCAATCAGCGGAGTTGGTCTAGTCCGGGAGGAGTTTATTATTCTTAACGAGATCAAGGTTCATCCCAAGGCCCTGTATTTATTTTCACAGCTCGAGCCGGGTCCGCTCAAGAATGAAATCGAGAGACTGACTTCCGGCTACCACGACAAAAGAGAATATTTTGTTGATAAAATGAGCCAGCATTTAGGCGTCATTGCGGCTGCTTTTTGGCCGCGCCAGGTGACGGTGCGCTTTTCCGACCTGAAGACTAACGAATATCGCCAGCTGATTGGCGGCCACTTATTTGAGCCGGAAGAAAGCAACCCAATGCTGGGTTGGCGGGGAGCCTCTCGTTATTACCATCCTCTTTTCCGTCCGGTTTTCGAGCTGGAGTGCCAGGCCATTAAGCGGGTTAGAGAAGAATGGGGCCTGACTAAT
The DNA here is from genome assembly GCA_029559515.1 of bacterium. GTDB lineage: Bacteria > Patescibacteriota > Minisyncoccia > Minisyncoccales > UBA1441 > UBA1441. Next base: position 5,608 of record JAKQBO010000014.1, on the reverse strand, counting down.
TTGGCGGTCATGGTGCCTTTCTGTCGGACGCCCGAAGAGGGGCAGAGAGTTTTGTCTTTAATGGCCGAATTTGGCTTGAAGAAAGGCGCCAATCAGCTAGCCGTTTATGTTATGGCTGAACTGCCTGCCAATATTATTTTAGCCGACCACTTTTTGGATATCTTTGATGGTTTTAGTATCGGCTCGAACGACTTAACCCAGTTGGTTTTAGGCCTTGACCGGGATAACGAGCTGGTCCAAAACATCGGCGATGAGCGCCATTTGGCCGTTAAGCAAATTATTAGGGAGGCGATTGACTGGGCTCGAGCCACCCGAAAAACAGTTAGCGTTTGCGGCGAAGCGCCAGCTCATTTTCCAGAAGTTGCGCTGTTTTTAGCTGAAAATCATGTTGATGTCTTATCGGTTGCTCCGGGCGCGGTGATTCCGACTATTTTACTCTTGGCTGAAAATGGATTTACTCAACATAATTATTTATGAAGATTGTCTATAGTTTTAAAAAATGTATCGGCTGCGGCTTGTGTGTTTCGGCGTGTCCGGCTGTTTGGAGCTGGGGCCAAGACGGCCAGGCCCGACTGAATAATCCGGCTCAGATTGAAGACGATTGGGAAGCCGGGAGCTATCCCGACCAAGTCGGCCTAGCGATTGCGGTCGAAAACTGTCCGGCCGGCGCGATCAAGCTTGAAGAATAGGAGTGTTTCGGTTAGAATAACAGGGTATGTTAAAAATAGAAGCTGAAAAAAGAGAGTTGACCGAGTCGTCAGCAGAACTGCGTCAGTCTGGCTGGGTGCCAGCGGTGGTTTATGGTTTTCAAACGGAAAATCAGCCGATTAAGGTTAACCTTAAAGATTTTCAAAAAATTTATCAAGAAGCGGGAGAAAGCACGCTCGTTTCAGTTGTGGTTAAAGAAGGCGATCAAGAGAAAGGTTTTCCTGTTTTGATTCAGGAAGTTCAGCGCCATCCAGTTAGCGGCCAGATTATTCACGCTGATTTCTACCATCCTTCAGAAAAGAAGAAGATTGAAGCGTCGATACCTATTGTTTTTGAAGGCGAGTCTCCGGCAGTTCACGACTTTGGCGGAACAGTCATTAAGGAAATGAATGAGATTGAAGTTAAGGGTTTGGCCATCCACCTGCCCCATGAGATTAAAGTCGATCTAGGCGCCTTGAAAGAGCCTCACGATAGAATTTTAGTTAAAGATCTTTCAGTTAATGCTCAAATCGAACTACTGGCTGATCCGGAGAGTATTGTTGCTATGGCCCTGCCGGCTGAGGCGGTCGAAGAAGAGTTAGAGAAATCAGTTGACGAAGAAGTGACGCCGGTCGAGAAAGAAGAGGGCGAGAAGGAGGAAGCGGCAGAAGAGGCAAAAGAAAAATAATTGTTATGTCAGCTGGCTCCAAATTCTTAGTTGGCTTCCTGCTGATTGGCTTAACAGTTGGTTTTATCCGGCCGATTTATGGTCAGAACCTGGCCGAGATTTGTCAGGAGACTAACCTTGATGCTGAAGAGAAGAGACTGAGTCAGTCGGACTACGAAGATCTAGTTCGGCGCTGTTTGGCTTATTATGAAGAGTATTATCGCCAGAAGGAGGCCGAGGGGGTAGAAATTCTTAAGGAGACCCAGGATAGAAGGCAGACGCTTCAAAGCGAGCTGGCCTCTTTGCAGAATAGAATTGGTCGGTTGGAAACAGATATTCGCCGCAGTAATTTGGCGGTTAAGGATCTTCAGATTCAGCTACAGCGCACCCAGGATTCGATCGAGGCGGCCCAAAGGCAGATTGCTGACTACCGAGAGGCTTTGGCTGAAATTTTACAGCTGGCTTATGAGCAGAGCCGGCGTTCGCCAGTTGAGATTATTTTAAGCGGCCAGCCTCTGTCAGATATTTTCGGTGATTTATCGGTAATGGATAACCTGAATGCTCGGGCCGAGGCGCTGCTTCAGGAGGCCATAGATTTAGAGATTTATTTAGTTGCCCAGCGTGAAAAGATGGCCCAGGAAAAAGAATCAATCGAAACAGAAATTTATGTTCAGTCAATTCAAAAAGAAAATCTTCAGTCTGCTCGGCAACAGAAGGATGTTCTACTGACTCGGACCAAAGGAGAAGAGGAACTTTATCAGCAGCAGCTAGCTGAGATTAAAAAACAAGCCCAGGCAGTGGTCAGCGAATTGAAGGGACGCCTATTTCGGATGATTGATTCAGCCCAGGAGATTACGGAATACGAGGCGGTTAAGCTGGCTCTAGTCGTGGCCGATCTTACCGGCATCAGTCCGTCTTTCTTGCTGGCCATTATCGAGCAAGAATCAGCTTTAGGCCGGAATGTCGGCGGTTGTTATTTGCGAAATATTAATGACGGCTCAGGTGTGTTTATCCAAAGCGGAAAACCGGCTCAGCGAGTAATGAATCCAAAAGCCCGTTCTTGGGAACGGAATGCCAACACCGTTGATTTTGTGGCTATCACTGAACAGCTGGGCCGTGATTGGCGCCAGACGCCGGTCTCTTGCTGGATTCCTGCTTATCGCAACGGGGTCCCTTGGGGCTGGGGCGGGGCAATCGGTCCGGCCCAATTTATTCCTTCGACTTGGCTTATCTATCGCTACCGGGTGGAGCAGATATTGGGTATTGCCACAGCTGATCCCTGGCAGCCACAGCACGCCTTTTTAGCCGCCGCGCTCTATTTAAAAGATGAGGGAGCGGACGGTACGACGCGGGGGCATCTTAATGCCGCTAGCCGTTATTATGGCGTTGATATCGGTTCGGCGTATGCCCGCAGCGTTCTTGATCGCGCCGCCAAATGGGAACAGCGTATTATTAGCGTTCAGCAAGCGGAAGGCCGATGATTGAATTTTCAGAAATTAAACAACTAGCTCCGCTGGTTCATCTGCGTCTAACTCCGTCAGAGGTGGAGCGTTTAAGCAAAGACGGAGCTCAGATTTTGGATTATGTTGATCGCTTAAAAGAGCTGAGCGTAGATAATATTTCAATCGAAGACGATCGGCCCCGGGTCAAACTAAGAGAAGACCGGCCAGTTCGGTTTGACCGGGTTGGAGAACTGATCGCGGCTTTTCCCCGGAAAGAGGGGCGTTTTTTGAAAGTTCCCTTTGTCTTTGAAGAACAAAATGGCTAACAGAGATTTAAGCGAGTTAACAATAGTTGAAGCGGCCCGGGGCTTGCGGGCCGGAGATTTTTCTTCTCGTGAATTAACCCAGTCTTGTTTAAATAATATTAGGCAAAAAGACAAAGAAATAGGTGCTTTTTTAAGCGTTTTCCAAGACAGCGCCTTATCACAGGCTGATCTAGTTGATCAGGCTTTAGCCAATCGCAAAGAGCTTCCAGCTCTGGCTGGTATTCCTTTGGCTGTTAAGGACAATATTCTTATCCACGGCCATCGTTGTTCATCGGCGGCCAATATTCTGAAGAGCTATTCTGCAGCTTATGATGCGACAGTGATAAAAAAGTTACGGGATCAGGGGTCGGTTTTTATCGGCAAAACTAATCTCGATGAGTTTGCGATGGGCTCCTCAACTGAAAACTCAGCTTTTCAGGTGACTCGGAATCCTCACGATCCCGAACGGGTGCCCGGAGGCTCCTCCGGCGGCTCAGCGGCTGCGGTAGCCGCCGGCGAATCTTTGGCGGCGTTAGGTAGCGATACCGGGGGCTCCATTCGCCAACCGGCCGCTTTTTGTGGTCTGGTTGGCCTCAAGCCGACTTACGGGGCTGTTTCTCGATATGGTCTGATGGCTTTTGCTTCTTCCTTGGACCAGATTGGTTCTTTGACTAAAACAAGTGAAGACAGCTGCCTTATCTTCCGGGCCATTCGTGGCCGGGATCCGATGGATACCACTTCGCGCGAAGGCCGCTTTAGCCAGGGACGCGAGATGTCAAAATTAAGAGTAGGTATTCCTCAGCAGTGTTTTGGCGAAGGCATTTCTTCTGAGATGATTAAGTGGATGAAGCGGACAATTGACCATCTCAAAGATCTGGGCGCAAAAACCGTTTCGATTGATCTTTCGGGGCTGGAGTATTCCTTGCCGATCTATTATGTTATTGCTCCGGCTGAAGCCAGTGCTAATTTAGCCCGCTATGACGGGTTAAGATACGGTCAGGCTGAATTAGCCGAGTCTTTGAAGGAAACATATGCCCAGACCCGGAGCCGGGGTTTTGGGCTTGAAGTGAAACGGAGGATTATGCTGGGGGCCTACATTTTATCGGCTGGCCATTATGATGCTTATTATCAGAAAGCTCACAAAGCCAAGAAACTTATTCAGCTTGAATTCGGCAAGGCTCTTCAGAAGGTTGACTTGATTCTTACCCCGACCACACCCGGGCTGCCTTTTAAGATTGGTGACCGGGTTGATAATCCTGTTGAGATGTATTTATCGGATTTACTGACTGTTTCTGCAAACTTAACCGGCCTGCCGTCAGTTTCAATTCCGGTTGGGCGAGAGGGTAAGCTTCCAGTCGGAATGCAGTTAATCGGTCCGGACTTTTCAGAGGAATTTCTGCTTCGGGTCGGCAGTCATTTAGAGTGGTTGTCTTAATATGGAAGGCATTAGTGAATTTTTTATCGCACTGGTTTCACCGGAGCTGCACAGCCACCTGCTTTGGCTAAGAATTATTTTTTATTTTTTAACTGTCTATTTTATCTTTGGCATATTCTATTTTGGCCGGCGGGGTAATTATTTTAAAAATCGCCGCCGCCAGATGATTTTTTGGCGGGAATACAGCGAAGAATTTTCTGCCAGCCAGCGCCACGAAAAAGAGTGGGCGGAGATAGAAAAACTGTTAAAAAGCGAAATATCGGCTGACCAAAAAAGGGCAGTAATTGAGGCGGGTCAGCTTTTTGAGAAGGTGTTAAAGGCGGCTGGTAGCGGAACAGGTGATTTTGAAACAAGGGTTCGTCGAATTATTCTAGAGCCTGAATTTGAATTTGATCAGCTTATTGGCACTCATCACCTCTGGCAAAGCCTGGTTGATAATCCGCAGCATCCGCTCACTCAGCTTCAGGCTCAAGAAGCCTTAGCAGTTTATCATCGAGCCCTCGAGCAGCTAAAATACTTCTAATTTTCTTGACTTAATCTATTTAGCTCGTTATAATACTCCCGTGCTATAACGAGCGGGGTGGAGGAGTAGTACCTCGTCAGTCCCATAAGCTGAAGACGCCCGTGCAATTCGGGCCCCCGCAACATGATTAAGGGGCGGTGTAGCTCAGGGGTTAGAGCAGTGGCATCATAAGCCACGTGTCGCAGGTTCGAATCCTGCCACCGCTACGTTATGGATTGTGGGGGCGTAGCTCAACTGGTTAGAGCGCATGCTTGTCGAGCATGAGGTTGTGGGTTCGAGTCCCATCGTCCCCGCCAGGAATACTTTTTATTGGACAGATCTAGATGCCTAAAAACTCGAGAATTTTTCTCGGGTTTTTTTATATTTAGCGGTTTTATCTTAGTCACTGTCTGAATAAAATTAATAATTTTTGTGATAAAATATATACTATGAAAAGATCAGATAGAATAGAATCATGAAATACGAGAAAATATGGAATAAAGTTTTAAGTCCCAATGAAACAGTAGAATATGAATTTTCTATTGGTCAGAAATACATTAACTTTTCCTT
>JAKQBO010000013.1 GCA_029559515.1 bacterium | reverse complement strand
CACTCGTTCCCACAGCATTACGAGCTCTAACTCGATAACGATATACAGTTCCAGCACTTAGCCCGGTATTAGACCAGGAGGTGCTACTGGTAGTATATGTATTACTAGTTGGCGTACATCCGTCTCCGGTACATCGATAGACTAAGTAATCATCGGCACCGCTAGAAGCATTCCAAGAAACATTGATTTGACTGGCAGAAGCGGTGCTGCAACTAACCCCGGTCGGGACTGGAGGAATATTTAAGTTAAAAGAAGCAGTCACCGAACGATTATCTGTCATGCTAACCGTACAGGTTCCAGTTCCGGAACAAGCCCCCGACCAACCGGCAAAAGCATATCCAGTTCCCGCGGTAGCTGATAACGTTACCGATGTTCCATAGTTATAAGTGCGAGAAAAGTTACTAGTATAGTTTGTATTCGGCGGGTTAACATTAACCGTGCCCGAGCCGCTAATCGTTCCGGTTAAAGTATGCGTACATGGTTCCAAGCTAATTCCAGCCGGATGATGCTGTAAAAAACTAGTCCATTCATATAAGATTTGGTGGGAATAAAAAGATCCTCATTCGTCTGATTATTAATTACGTAGCAAGGAAAATCTTCAAAGAGTTCCGCTTTAATTGTCAGATTCTGGCCGGAGTTAATTCGGCATAATTCAGAATGATTAACTGAAGGACTGATTGAGTTGTAGCATCCAGTATCAGTTGCTACCTGGGCTCGCACTGAATTAATGCCAAAAATAAATAAGAATGAAAATATTAAAACACCGGACAAGCCGATTATTAATTTTTTATTTAATGAGGAAACCATTTTAATGCTTTTTTAATATAAAAGTAATTTTTTAATGCTTAAATTTTAATTTTTACCAACATCCTCCTTTAAGAATAATTTAATCACTTCAGAGAAAAACATTACAGAAACTTAAAACAAATTAATATGGCTGAGGACAACCAGTGGCCTCGGCAAATCCGGCTAATGAACGCGCCCCAGTATAGGCTTGGCCGGCCACTTTAATAGTCGGATAGCCGGTTACTTCGGCGGCCTGGCAAATATCTTCCTCTTGAGTGCATTCCACATAAACAGGGTCGGCCGCCTGAAAACCGCCAAAGAGACTAACTACCTGCTGAGTATAGCCGCACCAGTCGGCTCCGTAGATCACCAATTGAGCTTCTTGTAAACAATCAACAAAATCACCGATCCCTTCCGGAACGACCGCCTCTTCCGCAATGACCGAGTTGCCTTCGGCTTCTTGAGCCAACTGAGTATATTCATCTATATCCAGTCCTTCCGGGAAAAATAAACTGAGATCTTTGGTTATGTAAGAAGTGTAGGGATAGCCTTCAATTTCCAACTCAACTCGAAACAGTCCCCGCTCTTCAGAAATTTCAGTAATTGAAGCGGTGCTCTCACCGGCCAGTAAAACATTATTAATAAATTCGAGCGACGTTTCTTCAATTTCAGCCAAAGAAAATTCCGAGGCATCATCGCTGGACATCAGGTACAGTCCTCCTAAAACTAAAACGATGCCGATTAAAGCAATAATAATTAAAACTTGTGTTTTATTGTTCATAAAAATTCAATTAACGATTAATCCATGCTGCTGGAGTAAGATCAGTGGCCCCAGGCGAAACTGTCCCATAGCTCACTACCCGACCGCCCAAGCGTGACTCTTCAAAACGGCACAAGTCCTCAAAAGACCAGCCGTAATGAACTAAACGCACTCTATCTTCATCTAAAAAGATGTATTTAGGCCACTCGCCTTCCCGAAAAGCCACTCCAAAATGAGTGCTTTCCCGGCCTTGATTGTCTTCATGGCGGTAAGTAAAGACAAGCGCAATAAAGCCGTGATGATACAAACTCGAGGCCACAAAGGCAGCTAAATCTTGCTCGCCGCCCAGTCGCCGTTCATAGAACTCAGCCGGCTCCAAAGCCTGAGATCCAGAGCGTTCTGCCCAATCAAAATAATTATTTAAAGTCGCGACCAATTTATGAGAGTTGTTCAGCTGGCTTAAATCTGTTTCAAAGCTATTGAAATCAATAGCGTCTTCAGAAGTCGGAAATTCTTCTCTCGCCCCGATCTCCCCGGTTTCTTCAACTTCTTCGGTTTCTGCAACTTCTTCAGTTTCTTCTTCAAGTCCTGGCTCGGCCGGGAGCTCGGCCTGATTATCGATAAAATAATAAAGAAAAACAGCCAGCGCTAAAACCAACACTCCGATTAACATCCAGGTAATGGTTTTGGTTTTTTTCGCTGGCATCTTTAAAGCTTAATCTCTTTAATGATTCTACCTCTTATCTCTTAAAAATTCAATACTGGAGCAATTAAAACTTAACCCATTTGTCTGGAACTAATTCCGTTGCTTGAGGCGAAACAGTGCCATAACTAGTTACCTCTACTCCTAAACGCCGGCCCTCGGTTTGGCCTAAATCAAAAAATGACCAGCCATAACGAATTAAATGTGCGCCGGCTTCATCATAATAGATGTATTTTGGCAGATCAGAATCACGTACAGCAGTAACAAAATTAGTCTTTTCCTGGCCTTGATCTAAATAGCGATAGGCCAAAGTAAAGACAATAAAATCATGCTGATAAAGAACATGAGCCGAGAAAGCCGAAAAGTCTGCCTGACTGCCGGTTCGTTCCTGAAAAAACTCATTCGGCGGAACAGCCACTTGGCCCGGTTGATCAGTAAAACTGAAATATTTATTCAAAGTGGCCACTAACTTATGAGAAGTATTTAACTTAGCCAGCGTGGCTTCAAAACCATTTAACTCAATAGCCTCATCTAAATCAACCATTTCTTCATCAATTAACCACTCTGCTTCCTCCTCATTGAAGTTTTCTTCAATAACTAATTCTTCTGTCGGCAATTGGCTCGCTAATTCAGTTTCCTGACTAATTGGATCGGGAATAAAAGCCTCTAATTCGCCAGAGTCATAATCTGTTGTATCAATTTGAACTTCTGGTTCTAAATCTTCAACTATTTCTGCTTGCTCTTGATGATCTGATTCGGCCGGATTGACTGATAAATTATAATCTAACTTATCAGCTTCGGTTTGGTTTTCCTAAATTAAAGGCTGCTGACTAAAAGTAGCTTCTCTGGGCCAGTTGATTAAGAAATAAACCCCTAAAGCCACTGCTAATAAAACCAAACAGCAGAAAATAATTTTGTTTTCTATTTGGCGATCAGCCATCAATTTTTAACTCTTTGACCTCTTGATTTTTTGAAGCCTAGCATCAAATCAAACTTAATTCTCCCATGTTTCAATTTATGCTTTAAGCGGTTCAGCCTAAATCTGTTTCTATTTTAAGGCCTTTGCCCAGTATAACTAAAAACGGGAAAAAGACAATCGCGGCCAGAGCTTTTGCCTCTTACCAAAACGCTCTGTTGTGGTAAAATTAAGCACAGAATGACTGTTCAGAATTTTATTAAAAAAAGACCGTATTTAGTCTGGTCTGTTCAAAACTACCAGAACCTCTCTGAAGAGGCTATTGTGGAAGCTGTTTTAAACTACGGCGATTTTGACGATGTTAAAAAGCTGATTAGCCTTCTGGGGCTAAAAAAAACCGCCGAGATCTTTCGAAAGGATTCCCAGCGAACCAGATCTAACTATCGTCCTAATATTAAAAACTATTTTAACCTCTACTTTAAGAAATATGCATAGAGAGATCTTGTCGCCTCAACAGAAAGCATTGCTACCTCTGCTTAAAAAATTCTCCCCAGAATTTGGCCTAGTCGGGGGAACTGCTGTCGCTCTCCATCTCGGCCATCGGCAGTCAATCGACTTTGATTTATTTACTAGCCAAAGACTTGACCATCAAAAAATCAGTCGAACAATCAAAAAGGACTTTTCACTGGAAAAGATCATCGTCGACGAAAGAGACGAATTTACGGTAATCGTCAGCGGTGTCAGAATAACTTTTTTGAACTACCCTTATCCTATTAAATACTCGGAAAAGTTCGACCAAACCATTAAGCTTCCGGATCTATTGTCTTTAGCCGCAATGAAGGCTTACACCCTCGGGCGCCGGGCCAAATGGAAAGACTACGTTGATCTTTACTTTATCGCTCAAGAATATCAGGGACTGGAAAAGATCATTAAAAAAGCCCGGGAAATATTTAAGCAAGAGTTTAATGAAAAGATATTCCGGGTTCAGCTAGCCTACTTCAAAGACATTGATTTTTCAGAAAAAATAGCTTATCTGCCCGGATTTGAAACAGATAATAAGATTGTTCAAGAGGCTCTGAAAGAGTTAAGCTTATCTTAAATCATTAACGCTGTTATCTTAATCCTGGCCGCTTGTTTTTAGATGCACAGAAGCTTCTTTGGCAAGCCTCCAGGGGTTTTTGTTTTTACTTCTTTAACCCCTCTTGTTAGGCAGGTAAACAGCATGCCGTGGGAAAAACTCAAAGTAATTCTGGCCATCAAACTAAGTGCATTAAAAGTCCTTTATGGCTAGCTTAGTCCGAGAACGCAGTGTCAAAGCGTAGGCAACCAACTGTCCAAAAGGTTTCTCCAGTCGGACTCCCGACTTCTAATCCAGGCTGGAGATTAAGTTATTTCTGATCTGGACCAAATCGATATGACCAGTGATCGGAGTATGTTTTGAGCCAAAGCCAAAATGGAACCTTTTTTCTTTAAAGCGCTGAATATCGTCACCGGTCAGATAGACCGGCGCCCTGGCCGCCACCGTGGTGGCATTATTAATCAACATAAAGTTCTGGACTTCTTCGTGGCGCTGATAATTAGTCCGGGCTAGTTTCAGCCCGCACTCAGCTAATTCTTGAGCCAGATTGTTCCTAGTCGCTTTGAATGGAATATAGCAGTCGGTCTGGAGAAGGCTTGAGTTGAGAGTATAGATAAAGGAGTGTTACTGCTTTAGTTGTTCGATTTCTGCCATTAAGAACTCAATTTGTTTCTGCTGCTCTTTGATGGCTTCGGTTAAAGGAGCAATTAACTTACTATAACTGATTGATTTTAAGCCGTTAGCATCGGTGGCTACTGCTTCGGGAAAGATTTTCTCTACATCCTGAGCAATAAAGCCAATTGATTTCTCGCCGGTTGCCTTCCAATTAAATGAAACTCCCTGTAGTTGAAGCACTTTGGACAGCATCTCCTCCCCCGGAAGATAACCAATGCCCATCTTTAGAGAAGCATCAGAAGAGTAATAAAATTCATGAGCTCGAACATTGCCATTCACATCTAATTTTTCACTAGGGCTCGTCATGCCGATGCCAACGTTTCCCTTTAACAAAGTCTTAGTGATGCTATCGTTTCCCAGTACGACGCTATTGCTGCCTGCTCCAATAGCAGATGCACCGATGACTATTTCATTATTTCCACCTGCGACACTGGCTCTGGTATCATATCCCAGAAATACAGATCTACTGCTTGTTTGATTAGCGCTGCCATCTGCTAAAAGCTGTCCTGCCTGCGCTCCCATAGCGGAGTTACGGGCGCCAGTGGTGTTGGTAGAGAGAGCAGACACTCCCATAGCGGAGTTAGAGTAGCCAGTGGCGTTGGTATGGAGAGCATACACTCCCATAGCGGAGTTAGAGTCGCCAGTGGTGTTGCCAAAGAGAGCAAACTTTCCTATAGCGGAGTTCTGGGCGCCAGCGGTGTTTTGAGAGAGAGCATATGCTCCTATAGCGGAGTTATCGTAGCCAGTGGTGTTGTTAGAGAGAGCATCCCTTCCCATAGCGGAGTTAGAGTAGCCAGTGGTGTTGTTAGAGAGAGCATAATAACCTATGCCCGTATTGTCCGAAGCTTGATAATTTACTGTCGCCGTGCTACCCATCGTAAAATTACCTGCATTTATGCCGAAAAAAGTATTTCTCCCCAACGTCGTCACTGTCCCGTTGTTGCCATAATTAAAGTCATGAATAAATCTACTAGTCCCCTTATAAATAATTCCTGACTGATTAGCATAGGTAGTCGTAGGCACTCTAAAGTTTCCTGTTATTTCAAGTTGTTGGTTGGGACTGGTCGTCCCAATCCCAATATTAGAACCTGATTGATAAACAACAGAATTGCCAATATTACTACTAGTGGTCCAGCGAGACAGGTAGTTAGTGGTACCAGTTCCGGTTACCCCTCCTGTGGGCCAAGTAGTAATACAGCTGGTGCCGATACAGAAACCGGAATCAGCTCGAGCA
>JAKQBO010000003.1 GCA_029559515.1 bacterium | reverse complement strand
TAAAACCGACGAATCTTGTTCTCCTTAACGAAGATAGGTCGCCAGGGTGCCAGAAATTGGCTGTTACTTGGATTAATCAAAAAGTCTATATTTGCTCCGACGAACAATGGGTTTCACCAGGCGATACTTGTTATCTTGATTAGTTGAAGAAATGGCCGGTTTTGGAAACTTTTTTCACAGACAAGACTTAGGTTGTCTTTAATCGACCTAGATTAATTACAAGAGGTTTCATATATTGGGGTAATTACAGAGACTTGTCGTGCTGGTGTGTTTTTTGGTTGTTGATGGTTTGGTGCTGGGAGCGGATTTCTCAGTAGAAGCTGCAGATAGAACATGCCAGATTGCTCTTGCTTCAACAAACATTAATCTTGGAGAAACCGCCGAGCTAAAGCTGGCAACCTACAGCTCGGGAGGAATTTACCAACCGCCAGGTCAAATCACTTACAATGAAGGGTGGGATGTACGCCAAGACTACTTTGATCACGGAACTAGATTAACCCGGCCGGGCGAAGTAATATACGGTGCAGCTGATTTAGTCTCTTTTAATATTGGGTGGGAGCCTATTTCGGGGAGACGAGATCTGCTTGTTAGCCATAGACGGGAGCCGCACCGTTTCCGCTATTTTCAAAGAGCCAGAAGGGACGGAATACTCTTACCGTTTCTAAGGCTGCATTTGACATGGAGGAAGTTTTAGCGTTAAAGTTTGGCCAGAGTGATTATTGGGGGACGGCTGGTATTCATTTAGGAAGCTTCAGCCGGGCGGACAGTGTCTTCTGTAGACCGATTCTTGTGGCGCCAAAGAGTGTCTAAAGGTAGATGCATGAGTTGCTTCTTGGCCCGAGGCCGGCATTGAATGAAGCCGGCGCTGTGATTTTTAATCTTGAGGTGTTACTATAAGAGGGTAGCTAATTTATTATGGCATTATCCGTTGGTATCGTCGGATTACCTAATACTGGAAAATCAACTTTATTCCAGGCCCTGACTCAAAAACAGGTTGACCGGGCTAATTATCCCTTCTGCACCATTGAGCCTAATCTGGGAATAATTGCCGTCCCGGACAACCGGCTTGATGCTCTGTCTGAAATTTTCCCGCGGGAAAAAAAGATTTCCACAACAATCGAATTTGTCGATATTGCTGGCCTGATTAAAGGGGCTAGTCAGGGTGAAGGCCTAGGCAATAAATTCTTATCGCATATTAGAGAAGTGGATGCGGTTGTTTATGTCCTGAGGGGCTTTAATCGACCGAACATTATTAATACTCAGCCCGACATCGATCCGTGGGCTGAAAAGGAAATTCTAGATGTTGAGCTGAGTTTAAAAGACTTGGAGACGCTTGAGAAGCGCCTCTCGTCTTTAGAGAAAGACATTAAGGCTGGCCAGAAGGCAGCTCTGCGAGAGGCAGCCATCTTGGAGAAGTTCGTCCAAAACCTGAAAAAAGGGCGGATGCTGGTAGATCTAGAAATTCGGGATGAAGAAAAGGAGATACTTGACCGATATCAGCTCTTGAGCAGTAAGCCTCGCCTCTATTTGATTAATGCTAGCAAGTCTGAACTTAGTTCAGAAAAATTAGCTTTGTTTTCAGGACAGCCTTACTTGATCCTAGATGTTTTAACCGAGCTGGAGGCGGCTGATCTCAGTGCTCAGGAGCGACAGGAATTGGATCTCGGACCGAGCCAGCTAGACGAGCTTATCCAGCGCTCTTATCAGCTACTGGATTTAATAACTTTCTTTACTGTCGGGCAAAATGAGGTGCGGGCTTGGACTCTCCGCCGAGGCCAGACCGCTCCGGAGGCAGGCGGGGTTATTCATACTGATTTCCAGAATAATTTTATTAAAGCTGAGGTAATTAATTGGCAGCAACTAGTGGAGGCAGGAAGCTTTTCAGTAGCTCGGCAAAGGGGTCTGGTCCGGACGGAAGGCAAGGAGTATCAGGTTCAGGACGGTGACGTGATTGAAATCAAGGCGGGGGCTTAATTTGCCTCGCCTAAAGAATGGTGTTATAATCCGAATTGCTATGGAAAAAACAATTGAGAACTTAATGTCGGCCTTTGCCGGTGAAAGCATGGCCCGAAATCGTTATGGCTTTTTTGCTAAAATAGCGACAAAAGAGGGTTTTCACCAGATTGCTCAGATTTTTAGTGTCACGGCTGAGAACGAAAAAGAGCACGCTACGAGCCTTTGGGAGATGATTAACGAATTAAACCAGGAAAAAGCCGAACAGCTTAAATTTGAGGCCGAGGCCCCGATGATTGAGGGAAGCACCAAAGAAAATCTCAAATCTGCTATTGCTGGAGAACATTATGAACAGGCTGAGATGTATCCTAGTTTTGCTAAGACAGCTGAAGACGAGGGCCAGCCGGAAGTCGCGGCTCGATTACGGGCAATCGCCATGGCGGAAAAGCACCACCAGGAGCGTTACGAAAAGTTATTGAAAGAGGTGGAAGCTGGTACGGTCTTCAAGAAAAAAGAAAAGACTTTTTGGGTTTGCCTGGAGTGCGGCTATGTTCATTATGGCTTTGAGCCGCCCGCAGAGTGCCCATCTTGCCATCACGATCGCGGTTACTTCTACGTTAAGTGCGAAGAGTATTAATCGGCGGATTGAGATTTAAGTGACAATAAATATTTATGGAAAATTCTCAAAAATCAACAAGCGAATGGAGGAGTAAATTAGCTCCTTTGCTGGGAGCGTTAACTATCTTTTTAATGGTGGCGACAGCGGTGACAGCGGTTGAATTCTTCAATCGCCTCAAAGAGAATCGCTATATTGGGCGAGATCTAGAATTCCGCAATGAGATTACAGTAACCGGCCGGGCGGAGGAGTTCCTTCAACCCGACTTGGCGCTGATTAACCTAGGTGTTACCAATGAAGCTCAGACGGTTGAAGAAGCAATGATTGAGAATACTCAAAAGATGAATCGAATCATTGAGGCACTCAAAACGGAGCTAGGTCTTCCAGAGAAAGATCTCAAAACAGCCCAGTTTAGTCTCTCGCCTCGCTATGAATGGCGGACGGTAAAAGAGAATGGCACCGGAGAAAGGATTTTAGCCGGCTATGAAGTTAATCAAAACCTTCAGGTTAAGATCAGAGAGTTTGACAATATTAGCCAGGTTATTCAGCAGGCCAGCTTACTAGGCGCTAATCAAATTGGTGAACTGGTATTTACTCTGGAAGATGAAGACTCGGTTAAGGAAGCCATTCGGGCTGAGGCGATTGCTCAAGCTCAAGAGAAAGCTGAAAGCTTAGCACAACAGTTAGGTGTCCAACTGGTTCGCGTTACCAACTTTAGAGAGGACTTGCCAGTCATTCCCTGGGCCCGGGCGGCTGGTGATGTGGTATACTATGATTCGGACGAGTCGGTTCCGGCTCCGTCGATTCAGCCGGGCGAAAACAAGGTCGAAGTTAGTGTAAGTATTACTTACGAAATTAATTAATTAAAATATAATATGAAGTCAAAAGCTAATATTTTAATTATTGCCTTGGTAATTATTATCATTATTGTCGGGGCAATCATTATCTTTGGTGGCTCAGAGTCACCGACGCCGCCTCCGGCGGAGAACGGAGGTGAACCTAATGAAGAAGAGCCATCCGAGCCGGGGAGTCAGGTTATTAGTGGCATCGGCACCGTTTACTATATGGATCTGGAAGGCGGTTTCTTCGGTATTGTGGGCGACGACGGCAGGCAATATCAGCCAATCAATCTCGCGGCTAACTTGCAGGAAGACGGTTTGAGGCTGAGTTTTACCGGTGAAATAGTCGAAGATTTCGTTGATATGTACATGTGGGGAATTCCACTGGTAATAGAGGAGGCCAGCGTTATTGCTGAGCCCGGAGAGATTGAAGAGCCAGAACACGAAGAAGAGATGCCAGTAGAAGAGATGCCAGCAGAAGAAATGGTTGAGTAATTCGACTGATCAATAATCAGAAGCCCCGTTCAGGACGGGGTTTTTGGTTTGCTTGAATTAATTGGCTATGCTATACTGACTCAGTGGGTCGGCGTTTTGTCAAAAATTAGCCAAATTAATTTATTCATTATGTCCAAAAATATTATTATCGCCATCGTCGTTTTGGTGGTATTAGTGGCTTTGGTTTTTGTCTTCGGCAGTAGCTCAGGGCCGGTTACTCCTCCGGAAGGAGAAGTTGGTCCTGATGGCCAACCGACTGAGCCAGGCAACTCAGATCAGCCTCCAGCAGTAAAGGATGGAGAAGTAGTTAGTATTTATTTTGTCTCTCGTGAACTGATGGAAGACGGGACAGTGGCTCCAGGGCACACCCTTATTCCGGTTGAGAGAACCATTCCGGAAGATGAAAATATTTTCATCCCGGAAGAAGCGCTTAAATTATTACTAGCTGGTCCGGTTGGGCAGGAGACTGAAACCCTAACCACAGCCATTCCGGCTGGCACTACCCTGAATGAGCTTCTAATGAGAGAGACAACTGCCTTTGTTGACTTCAGCGAAGAGCTAGCACAGGCCTCGGGTGCAGCCACCATCAACAGCTTGAGAGAGCAGGTTTATCAAACTTTGATTCAGTTTGATGAAATTGTTGCAGTGGTTATGAGAATTAATGGCCGGCCAATCGAAGACTTCCTGCGCCCTTAATAATCCGGTAGTTTAAATTAAAGGCCTCTCTCTAGGGAGAGGTCTTTTTTTATTTGATTTTAAAACTGAACAATGGAATAATAGGCTTAACATGGACTGGGATAAATTCAGCGAAAAGTCGATACTCAGGTTGTTGCCTCTTTTTCTGATTATTAAGTCACTTCATCTGATTGGCCGTGATATATGGTCTGCTGTGAGTAAACCAAATCACTAAGAGCATGGTTCCTTGGGATATTTTATTTTTTGTCGCGCTGGGGGTAGTGATCGTTTTTGTAGCTATCTTCTGCTTAATGCGGCTTATCGAGTGGCTCCTGTTCAAGCGCCTTTCAGCGGCGGCTGACCAGCCAAACCACCAAATACTGTTGGTAATGGCCGGGTCTTTAAAAAACAGCTGGCTCTTTTTAACATTGATCATTGCCAGCTACTTTGCTCTGCAGGTAACGCCTATCAGTTTGCAGGCTCAAGAGAGTCTTAACCGGGTCTTTTTTATTATCCTGATCGTCTATTTTACCTGGCTGATTCACCGGCTGATTACCTGCCAGACCGAATTACTGATTGCTGATCGAAAAGATAAAAGGCGTAGCGTTACCTCGATCAAATTCTTTAATCGAATTTTTGATATCTTTCTCTGGGTGGGGGTCGGTCTGCTAATTATCTCTATACTTGGCTACGACATTACTGTTCTCCTGGCCGGCTTGGGAATTGGTGGTGTTCTTTTTGCCGTTGCCTCGCAAAAGATATTTGCCGATCTTTTTTACTCTTTTGCTCTTCACTCTGACCACATCTTCGCAGAGGGCGATTTTATTATCATCGGTGACTTTCGGGGGTCTCCGGGAAACGCCGGCGGCCGGATTGAACGGATTGGGCTGCGTTCAACCCATCTTCGGGCGCCGACCGGTGAAAGCCTGATTGTGGCCAATCAAGAGCTAACCAGCAAGATTATCTATAATTACAGCAAAAAGAAAGACACCAGGATGTCTTTACTTTTTAGCGTTAGCTATGAAACCAAGGCAGAAAAGCTGGGCCAATTAGATAAATTAGTCAACGAGGTGCTGGCTCATCAGAACTTAGTGAGGTCCGGCCAGGTTATCTTCCGAGAATTTGGTCCCAATGGCCCTTCTTTCGAGTTAGTTTACGAATTGGAAACATCTGATTATTCAGAGATGCAGTTGGTCCATCGTCAGATCGGACTGGCTCTGAAAGAGAAACTGGATCAGACTGGCATTAAGATGGTTGGGAGCTGATGTTAGGCGGTAGATTTTTATTTCCGGCCAGTCGGACTCAAGGAATAATTCAGGGGCTTTTACTGATTGTTTTGGGGGTGATGATTTTAGTCAAGCCAGAGCTCATTCTGATAACCTTCGCCCTAGTTATCGCTGTGTTTTTGATAATAGCCGGCTGTTTTTTGATTATTCGAGCCTGGCGGTTAAAATAAGTTCTGATTGTTTTGCGCTAAGCTTATGATAAAATGGGCGGGTTATGTTAGGAACTCTTAGAAAAGTTTTTCTATCGGCCGGAGTGTTGTTTTTTGTTCTGCTGGCGGCCGAAGTCGGGGCTGAAACCACGGTCTCTTTTTTTGTTGAAGAACAGTATGATCGTTTCGGCCGGGAAGAGGTAACGGCACTATTAGTTGAGGAGAGCGAGCGGGCTCTTTTTTATGTCGAACAAGGCTGGTGGAACGGTTTAAGTGAAGAAGAAAGAGAAGAAGGCCGAGATTATTTAAAGATTTTAGCTTATGAATTTGAAGGAAACATCTTCCCCGTCCTGAGCCAGACATATGGATGGCAATGGGAGGTTGCCGCCCCAAGCAAGAAGATTCACGTCTTGATTCATCAGATGAGGGGACAGGCCGGGGGATACTTCCGAACAGTTGACCAGTATGACCGGCTTCAGAATCCGAGCTCTAACCAGCGCCAGATGGTTTACCTGAACACGGCCCACCTGAGAAGTTACCACATGAGAAGCTTGCTAGCCCATGAAATGATGCACTTAATTACTTTTCACCAGAAGGAGAAGGTCTATCAGGTGAAAGAAGAAACCTGGCTCAACGAGGCTCGGGCCGATTATGCTCCGACTTTGATTAATTACGACCGGATTTATGAGGGAAGTAATCTCCAAAATCGAGCCAAGATATTTTTAGAAAATCCTAATAATTCTTTAGTGAGCTGGCAGGAAAGAATAGCCGATTATGGGGCGCTTAATCTATTTACTCAATACTTGGTTGATCATTACGGCCAGGAAATACTGATCGATTCCTTAAACTCCGATCGAGTAGGTATCGCCTCGATTAATGAGGCCTTGGTGAAAAACGGATACGAGGATAAATTTGATCAAATTTATACCAACTGGACGGTTGCAGTTTTAGTCAACGACTGCTCAGTTGGAGAATATTACTGTTATCACAATGAGAACCTGAAGGATTTTCGAATCATCCCCAAAACCAACTTTATTCCTCTCAGTGGAGAGAGCTCTTTAACCTCGACCGACCAACTGCAGAACTGGGGCGCCCAGTGGATTAGGTTCATTGGTGGCGATGGCGACCTACGTTTGAGATTTTTCGGACAGTCGGAAACGTTGTTCAGGGTTCCTTATGCGGCTATAGATCGCCAGGGCAAGATGGAGGTTGGTTTTATTGATTTGAACGAGTATCAAAACGGCGAAATTAGTATTATTAACTTCGGATCAGATTATTATTCACTGACGATTATTCCTTCTATCCAGAGCAAGCAGTCGGGCTTTAATGGAGCCGAAGATTATTATGCCTTTAAATGGGAAGCGGTAACGACTCCCCGTGACCCTGAAGAGAAATTGATGCGGGAGCTTCAGATAGAGATTAACCGGCTTCAGCAGATGGTAACTCATTTGCGCAGCCAAATTGCTCTGGCCTTAGCCAATCAGCAGGGCATTCGCCTGGGATCTTTTGATCGAGATCTTTCTTATGGCCTAACGCAGAGCGATGAGGTTAGAGCCCTGCAGTTATTTCTGGCCATTCAAGAGCCGGAGGCTTATCCGGAGGGCTTGGTTACCGGTAACTTTTATCATCTGACTCGCCAGGCAATCATTCGCTTTCAAGAAAAGTACGCTGAAGAGATTTTAGAACCGGCCGGATTAAGTGTGGGCACGGGTTATGTCGGACCGAGAACGAGAGCTAAATTAAATGAGCTCTTGTTTATCAAAGAGCCATGATCAAGAAAAAAAGAAAATTGCATTGGTCAGAAAATGTTGTTTTAGGGGAACTAACAACCTTTAAAATTGGCGGTCCGACTCGCTATTATTTCCGAGCCGAAACAGAAGAAGATCTTATTGAAGCCTTAAGGCAGGCGCGGGAGGGAGACCTCCCGGTTTTTATTTTGGGCAGCGGAAGCAATATTCTAGTTTCTGACCAAGGCTATCCGGGGGCGGTTATTCAATTAGCCAACAGGTTCTTCCGATTTTCCGGTCAGGAGATGGAAGTAGGCGCCGGAGTGGCCTTAAACTGGCT
Source organism: bacterium (assembly GCA_029559515.1). Classification (GTDB taxonomy): domain Bacteria; phylum Patescibacteriota; class Minisyncoccia; order Minisyncoccales; family UBA1441; genus UBA1441. The sequence goes on along the minus strand of JAKQBO010000003.1, from coordinate 9,221 downwards.
AGTGACCGAGGCGGCGCGGTTAGGCGTTGGCGGCTTGGAGTGCGAAACAGCTGTGCCGGGCACGGTTGGCGGAGCTGTTTATGGCAATGCCGGAACACCGGATCACCATATTGGCCAATTAGTGAAGGAAGTTTACTTTATTAATAGGAAGAGTTTGGAGCCCGGCTGTTATTCGGCAAAACAGTGCCAGTTTGATTATCGTCAGAGTGTGTTTAAAGAAGATCAAGACAAGGTTATTACTTCAATTGTTTTGACTGGCCAACCGGAGAAGAGAGAAGTAATTTGGGAAAGAATGCACGATTTGGCCAGGCGGAAGGCGGCCAGTCAGCCGCGCTTCTATCCTTCAGCCGGATGCGTTTTTAAAAACCCGCCCGGCCATTCAGCCGGGGCGCTTATCGATCAGGCCGGACTCAAAGGGCACCGAATCGGGCAGGCTCAAATTTCGGAGCAGCACGCTAATTTCATTATTAACCTGGGTCGGGCCAAAAGCCGGGATGTCCTGGCTTTAATTGATTTGATTAAGGAGCAAGTTAATAAACAATTTAAAGTAGAACTGGTTGAAGAAATTATCATTCTGCCCGAGTAGGATAAAGGTTCTTGACAAAACTATGGACATAATATAACTTATGGGAGTGCTTTTGAATCATGATTAATAATTCGAAAGTACTTCTTATAATTAAAGTCTAAAAAACATGGAAGACTTCAACCCAGAAGAAGTTGACGAAACCACCGGTTTCGACGACGAAGAAGATAATATCCCGGGTTTGGATGACGACTCTGATTTCGGTAACGACTCTGATCTCGACGACGACGACGACGAGTCTATAGGTGGTGGGTTTGACTCAGAAGGTCCAGATTTGGACCTTGATTACACGGAGTGAAGTTGAAGATACGAATAAAAAGCCCCTTGATCGGGGCTTTTTGTTTAGTTGATTCGCCCCTCTTTCGATGTTATGCTGAAGCCACGTAATCCTTTTTGAAATGAAAATTACTATTTATGCCCCTGACTTTAATCTCTCTCCGGACATTAATGACTATCTAGAGAAGAAGATCAGTCGACTAGAAAAGTTTGTCCCTTCATCTGATCGTGGCAAAAATCAGCCGGAACCAGAAACGCGAATTAAAATCGAGCGAGAGTCGGCGCGAGGTAATCTTTACAAGATTGGAGCGGAGCTGGTTTTAATTCGTCAGGTGATTTCTGTTTCTGCTCAAAACCATGACGTATTTCAAGCAATTGACGACATTAAGGATAAGCTACAGCGAGAATTGAAAAGTTATTCCGGCAAAAAAGAAACGATTTATCGTCGTGCGATGCGGAAGTTTAAGAGCATGAGCGCCTGGCCGGGAGAATTTCGGTCGAAACACAAAAAGGGGCGCAAGAAGTGATATGTTTCTCAATAGAATCTTCGGTGATCCGAACAAGCGTTATTTGAAGAGCGTTCAACCTTTAGTTGATCGCATTAATCTTCTCGAGTCCGAGCTCGAGAAGTTTTCGTTAGATGAATTAACTCAACGAGGTCGGGAATTAAAAAAAAGGCATCAGTCGGGAGAGTCTCTAGACGACTTATTAGTTGAAGCATTTGCCCTGGTCAGGGAGGGGGCTAAGAGGGCCTTAGGTCAGCGTCATTTTGATTGCCAGCTGCAAGCCGGAATTGCTCTGCATCAAGGACGGGTGATCGAGATGAAGACTGGCGAAGGCAAGACTTTAGCGGCCACCGCCCCGGTTTTCTTGAATGCTTTAGCTGGCGAGGGGGTGCATGTGGTCACGGTTAACGACTATCTGGCGCGCCGGGACGCTATCTGGATGGGGCAGATCTATCACTTGCTTGGTCTCAGCGTGGGCGTCCTTAATCACGAACAGGCCTTTGTTTATGATCCTGATTTTCGGAAGGCCGGAGCGGAAAAAGATGAGCTGAGAGACCGCTTGGGTAGTTTTTTAATAGTTCAGGATTTTCTACGGCCTTGTTCTCGCTCTGAGGCCTACCAAGCTGATGTTACTTACGGCACCAACAATGAATTCGGGTTTGACTATTTGAGAGATAACCTGGTTTTTCGTTCCACCGACAGGGTTCAGCGTTCGTTTAATTATGCTGTGATTGACGAAGTTGACAGCATCCTCATTGATGAAGCTCGAACGCCTTTAATCATCTCTCAATCTGAGACAATTAAACCGGATGAGTATCGCCTCTTTGCCCGACTGGCCGAGCGACTAAAAGAGAATGAGGACTACAACATTGACCGGAAAATGAAGACAGCGGTCTTGACCGAAACCGGCATTGATCGGGCCGAGAAAGCTTTAGGGGTAGACAATCTATATCACCCCCAGAATATTGAACAGCTGCATCGGGTGATGAATGCGGTCCGGGCTAAGGAGCTTTTTCTAAAAGACGTTGACTATTTAATTAAGGAAGGCGAGGCGATTATTGTCGATGAATTTACCGGGCGGCTTATGCCGGGCCGGCGTTATTCTGATGGACTGCACCAGGCAATTGAGGCGAAGGAAGATATTGAGGTGAAGCCGGAGTCAAAGACTCTAGCGACGGTCACGATCCAAAATCTGTTCCGAATGTATTCCAAACTGAGCGGCATGACCGGCACGGCCATTTCGGCCGCTGAGGAGTTTGATAAAGTTTATGGTTTGGACGTTAAGGCTATTCCGACCCATCGTCCGATGATTCGGAAAGATTTGCCAGATCGGATTTACGGCCGAGAGGCGGCTAAGTTTAAGGCTGTTGCTCAGGCGATCAAGGAAAAACACCAGGCCGGACAACCGGTTTTAGTCGGGACAACCTCGGTTGAAGCCAATGAATATTTAGAGAAATTGCTCGGCCGGGAAGGAATTCCCTGCCAGGTTTTAAATGCTAAGCAGCATGAACAGGAGGCTCAGATCATTGCTCAAGCCGGTCGTCGAGGCCAGGTGACGGTAGCAACTAATATGGCTGGACGAGGAGTTGACATCATTCTTGGAGGCAATCCGCCGGACGACCAAGAGAGGGCGGAGGTGATAAAGCTGGGCGGATTGTTTGTTTTGGGGACGGAGCGGCATGAATCACGACGGATTGATGATCAGCTCCGGGGTCGGTCCGGCCGCCAGGGCGAGCCCGGCGCTTCACAGTTTTATCTCTCTTTGAAAAATGAAATCTTTCCTAAAGCGAAAAACATTGTTAAGTATTTTGGCGGAGAGCGAATTGAAAAGCTGATGATTAGATTTAACTTGCCCGAAGACCAACCGATAGAACATCCTCTGGTTTCTCGAGCCATCGAATCAGCGCAGCGTCGGGTGGAGGGATTTAATTTTGATATTCGGAAGCGCCTTTGCGAGTATGACGATGTTTTGAATAAGCATCGCCAAGTGGTTTATCGTAAGCGTCAGGAATTAATTGAATTATTTGAGCAGGCCGACTGGCCTATTCGTTGGCGGAAGCTGGTCGAGGAAGTTTTAAGTGACGTTTTTGATTTGTTAATTTCGACTCATACGGCTAGCGACCAGGAACACTGGAATTTGGAGGAAATTGCCGAGCAGGCTCGCCTGATTCTGCCCGAGGGGGACCAGATTCATCGGGATCTAGTCCAGCTGGTCAAGGAACAGGGTGAAGCGGCGCCGAAGGCGATGCATGGGTATCTGATGGACTTAGCTCGTTCGGTCTACCAAGAAAGAGCAAAGAACACTGATTCGGTTCACTGGAATGCTCTTGGTCGGATGCTTTGCCTGAGGTTTCTGGATGATCTCTGGTCAAGCCACTTAACAGAGATGGAAGAGCTACGTCAATCGGTCGGATTAAGGGCATACGCCCAGCGGGAGCCCTTGGTTGAATATCAGAACGAGAGTTATAGAATGTTCAGCGATTTTATGATACGATGGAAAACTAGTTTAGCGAATTCAATTTTCCGAGCGAAAATAAACATCGGCTAAAAAACATGAACCACCGTAAGAACTTTTTGTTTTTGATTATATTGCTAGTTGCTACTTATTTTGCCTTTGCTTTTGTTTATCCCGGTCCCTGGACGCCCTCTTGGCTCCCGGAACGGGATTTTCGCTACGGTCTAGATTTACAGGGTGGCGCCAGTTTAATTTATCAAGCCGACTTGTCGGGTTTACCGGAAGCCGAGCGGGCTGACTCTTTAGAAGGAGTGCGTGATGTTATTGAGCGCCGGATTGATTTTTTTGGCATTGCCGAGCCCCGGGTGGCAATTCGGGAAGGAACTCAGCAGCTGCTAGTTGAGCTACCCGGCATTAAAGATATTAACGAAGCGCTGGAGATGATCGGCGAAACACCAGTGTTAGAGTTTAAAGAATTAATCGAGGTCGAGGTAACGGAAGAAGATTTAGAAGAAATTGAAGCCCATAATCAAGCTGTTCGGCAACAGGCTGAGGAGGTGCTAGCTCGAGTCTTAGCCGGAGAAGATTTTGCCCAGCTGGCCCAGGAATATTCGGACTGCCCTTCGGGCGCCGAAGGCGGTGAACTGGGTTCTTTTCAGTTTGAAGACATGGTGCCTGAATTCTCAGAGGCGGCCTTTAACCTCAAAGAAGGCGAGGTGACATCAGAGCTGGTTGAAACCGACTTCGGCTACCACATCATCAAGCAAACAAGGGGCGAAGACGATGAGGGGACAATTGAAGCCAGCCATATTCTTTTTGCAACCCAGCAATCTACAGCGGATGTTTTTTGGCAGAACACCGAACTGACCGGCCGTCATTTAGCTACGGCTCGCCGCTCGTTGGACGCCATGACCGGGCAGGCGATTGTCGAGTTGGAGTTTAATCAGGAGGGTTCAGAGCTTTTTGAAGAAGTTACCGCTCGAAACGTCGGACAGCCGCTCGCCATCTTCCTCGATGGTTTTTCAATTATTGATACTACCGGTGACGGAAAGATCGACGAGTCCGATCTTTATGCTCCGATTGTTCAGGAAAAAATCACTGGAGGCAAGGCAGTTATTAGCGGCCATATGAGCGTCCAAGAGGCGTCCGATATTGCCAGCCGCTTAAGAAGTGGGGCCCTGCCGGTGCCAATCGAGCTAGTTTCTCAAAAAACTGTCGGTCCAACACTGGGGCAGGAGTCGTTAGAACAGTCCCTCTATGCGGCTGCCTGGGGTCTGATGGTGGTGATTCTGGTTATGATACTGTACTATCGTTTCCCCGGATTTTTAGCTTCCATAGCGCTGATTTTGTTTGTTATATTCCTACTGGCTCTATTTAAGATAATTCCTCAGATAACCTTGACAATGGCCGGGATTGGCGGAGCAATTCTTTCTATTGGCATGGCAGTTGATGCTAATGTTCTAATTTTTGAAAGAATGAAAGAAGAGCTTAAAGAGGGTCGGAGCTTGGATCGCTCAGTAGAGAACAGTTTCCAAAGAGCCTGGCCGTCTATTCGCGACGGCAACGTAACAACTCTGGGTGTTGCGGCGATTATGTGGCTTTTTGGAACTGGCTTTATTCGGGGCTTTGCCATGATTTTAGGATTAGGTGTTTTACTGAGCCTGTTTTCAGCTATCTTTGTCACTCACTTGCTTCTTCGCCTCTGTTACGGCGGAAAACTGGAGAAATTAAAATGGCTTTGGCCGGTTTGAAACATGTTTGATTTTATACGTTACAGAAAATGGTTTTATCTGCTGTCTCTGGCCGTGGTAGCGGTTAGCTTGATTGGCTTGTTTGCTTGGGGTCTCAACTGGGGGATTGATTTTCAGGGGGGCAGCTCAATTTATGTTGAATATGAAGCAGAGCCGCCGGCTCTTAGCGAGCTGAGGACAGAACTGAAGCGGCTCGACTTGGGGGAGGTCGAGGTCCGGACAGCCGGCGAACGGGGCGTAATGATTCAGCTGACAGAACAGCTAGATGACGATTTGCGGAATAAAATATTAGATCGATTGGGCCAGGCCGGCCAGCTGGTTGAGGGATCTTATGAATTTGAGATCATCTCGGCGATGGTCAGCCGAGAACTAGCTGATAAAACCCAGCAGGCGGTGTTGGTTTCAATCTTAGTGATCTTAATTTATGTCAGCTGGGCCTTTATTAAGATTAATCGGCCGGTTCCCAGCTGGCAATACGGGTTGACGGCTTTATTAGCCCTAATCTTTGACGTGATAGTAATGCTGGGAGTGTTTATCTTTCTCGGCCACTTTATCGGACTGGAAATAAATGTTCCCATTATTACTGCTCTATTAATTGTCTTCGGTTATTCAATTAACGACTCGGTGGTCGTGTTTGACCGCATTCGAGAGAACCTATTGAAAGGTGTTGGCCGGGACTACCCGGAAACAGTTAATTACGCTCTGAACCAGTCGCTGGGCCGTGCGTTTAAAACCTCACTGACAACAATTATTGTCTTACTGTTTCTATTGTTCTTTGGGGGAGCCACTCTCTACTTCTTTGCCCTGGCTCTGATTATCGGTATTATTTCCGGAACTTACTCTTCTTTGTTTATTGCCAGCCCACTGCTGGTTGATCTATACCAGTGGCGGCTGAAAGATAAAGGATAGTTTTTATGGCCAATCGCACCAAATATATCTTTGTTTTGGGCGGAGTGATGTCGGGGATCGGCAAGGGGGTAGCGGCCGCCTCCATCGGCAAGCTGCTTCAAGCCCGGGGCTTCAAAGTAAACCTAGTGAAAATTGATCCCTATTTAAACGTCGATGCCGGAACGATGAATCCAACCGAACACGGCGAAGTTTTTGTTTTAAATTCCGGCTTGGAGTGCGACCAGGACATGGGCAACTATGAGCGCTTCTTGGGGCGGGATCTGCTGAGTGACGACTATATGACCAGTGGCATGGTTTACCGAGAGGTCATTGAAAAAGAACGCCGTTTGGCCTACCGCGGTAGTTGTGTCGAAGCCATCCCGCACATCGTTGACGGTATTTTGCAGCGAATTGAAAAATCTTCTCAGATTCACCAGTCGGATGTTTCGGTTTTAGAAATTGGAGGAACGATCGGGGACTATCAAAACATTATGTTTATCGAGGCGGCCCGAATCTTAAAGCTACGCCACCCGGAGGACGTGCTGTTTGTTGTCGTAACTTATCTGCCGCTGCCGCCAAAGATCGGGGAGATGAAAACCAAGCCGACCCAGAATGCTATCCGGCTACTGAACTCTTATGGAATTCAACCGGATATCGTCCTTGGCCGGAGCGAGCAGCCCATGGATGAGAAGCGGCGAAATAAAATTGCCGAATTTTGCAACATTAAAAAGGATTCTGTCCTTTCGGCGCCGGACGTCGAGAGCATTTACGATGTTCCAATTAACTTTAATCGGATGAAGCTAGATCGCCTCATTTGCCGTCAGCTCGGATTGCCTAATCGGCGCTCTAACTTTGACCAATGGGAGCAGTGGGTAAAATTGACCCACCGTGCCCAATCTCCGGTGAAAGTAGCTTTAGTCGGCAAATATTTCAACAGTGGCGACTTTATTTTAAAAGATGTTTACCTCTCAGTAATCGAAGCAATTAAATTTTCGGCTTATCATTTAAATCGCCGCCCAGTTATTGATTGGATTGCGTCTCAAGATTTTGAAAGCCAGCGCCAATCCCTGAAGCGGCTGGACGAATACGACGCAGTTATTATTCCCGGCGGGTTCGGAGCTCGGGGAGCAGCTGGGAAAATTGAAGTTATTAAATACGTTCGCCAGCATGATATTCCATTTTTAGGAATCTGCTACGGCATGCAATTAGCTGTAGTTGAGTTTGCTCGTAACGTTCTTAAACTTTCGGCGGCTGACTCGACAGAAATTAATCCCAAGTCGCCCCACCCGGTCATTGATGTTATGCCAGCACAGAAAGATAAATTGCGGCAAGGCGATTATGGGGGGAGCATGAGACTCGGAGCCTATCCGGCCCAGATAAAAAAGAACACCATCGCGCACCGGGCTTACCGCCGAGAGATTATTACAGAGCGTCATCGCCATCGTTTTGAGGTTAATCCGGACTATATTAAGCAACTCGAGGCTGGTGGTCTGGTGTTTTCCGGTTATTCGCCCGATGGCCGCTTAATGGAGATCTGCGAGTTACCCCGGTCAGAACATCCGTTTTTTGTCGGGGCGCAATTTCATCCGGAATTTCAGGCTCGACCGCTTCAGCCGCATCCGCTCTTCACGGAATTAATTAAAGCAGCGATTGAAAAGCGCCGATAGCTGGTTTTTTAATTGCTTCATGTTATTATTTCTTTAGGGATGAGCTTAGTGTGATTTATGACTTTTGCTTTTTTCGATATTGACCGGACGGTTCTCGGGGGACGGGCTCATCTGTCAGCTCTTTATTATTTTTGGCGGATAGGCTGGTTGAAGAGCAGAGCCTGGCCGGTTTTGATTTATGCCGGTCTGCGGCATCAGCTGAAGAAGGCACTGGGCCGGCCGGATACCGATCGGCTGATAGCCGTAGTTTATTCTTTCACCGCCGGACATCGACTCGAGGACTTGAAGAAAGAGATGGAAATTCTCTTTGAGAGCCGGATTAAAAAGAAAATTCTAGTGGCGGCCCGGAAAGAGATCAAACAGCACCAATCAGCTGGACGGTCAGTAGTGCTTGTCTCAACCACTTTAGAATCTCTGGCCGATTTGATCGCCCGAGAATTGGAGGTTGATCAAGTTGTCTGCAGTCGTCTTGAAACCAGGTCCGGTTACCTTACCGGCGCCTTTGAACGGATTGTTTTTGGCCAGGAGAAGCTGAATCAGGCTCAAGCCATCAGTTCGGATTTAGGCAAGGATTACTTTTACAGCGACTGTTTTAGCGACTTGTCCTTGCTTCAGGCGGTTGGATTTCCGCGAGTAGTCAACCCAGATCGGCGACTTAAAAAAATCGCTGTCCGGGACAAGTGGCCGATCTATTATTGGTATAATTAAAAAAACCATGCAAACAAATTCTATTGATTTTGCTTTTAAAACTAAAGAGCTCTTTGATTTTATTGACTTGACCGACCAAATTAAGGATTTTTTGGCGGGAACAGGCATTAAAAACGGCTTGGTCAACATTCAGTGCCTTCATACCTCAGCGGCCTTGATTGTTAACGAGCTTGAACCACTGCTGCTCGAGGATATTAAGGCGAACTTACAACGGACCGCTCCGGATAATATAAACTATAATCATGATGATTTTGACCGCCGAACAGTCAACATGTGTCCAGGCGAGTGTGTCAATGGCCATTCTCACTGTAAAGCCATTCACCTGTTGCCCAGCGTTACGTTAAATTTTAAAGAGGAGCAGCTCCAGCTCGGCCAGTGGCAAAGAGT
>JAKQBO010000017.1 GCA_029559515.1 bacterium | reverse complement strand
ATGCTGCCGGGCAGGGACTCGAACCCCGATTTTTGGGACCAAAACCCAACGTCCTACCATTAGACGACCCGGCATTATGTTTCTATGCTCCGTACCACCGCCAACTCCAAGGGCAATAAAGAAATAGCACTATAATCAACTTTTCGCTGGGCTTCCAGAAACAAATCTATTATGGAGCAGAGCTTCTCTTGTGTAAACCCTTGACCCTGCTTTTTCATCTTTTCTTTCTCTTCCGGAGAAAGATCCATCATCTCAAAACTATCAAATTCAGGATTAATCTGGAACAATAAAACATAGCGCAAGTAGTTGACAATTGATCGGCTTAATTCAGTCGGGCTAATCCCCTGGCCTGATAACTCATTCAAAGAAGCGATCGCCTCACCGGTCTTACCCTCAGCCATTAAATCAACTAAACCAGCTACCTTTTCCACCTCGATTAAGCCTAACAATCCCCGAACTTCCTCTACTTTCAACATCGGCTTCTCATGAGCTAAGGCTAAGGTCAGGCAAGCATCCAGCAAACTTTCAGCGTTGCGCATTGAACCCTGGGCACCCTGAGCAATTAGCGATAAGGCCTCCGGTTCATAATCAACCTTCTCTGCCTTTAAGATCTTCATCAGTTGCTTCTTAATGTCTTCCAAAGACAGATTATGGAAGTCAAACCGCTGACAGCGGGAAACAATGGTCGGTAACATGTTATAAACCTCAGTGGTCGCCAAAATAAAAACAGCATGCGCCGGCGGCTCCTCTAAGGTTTTTAGCAAAGCATTAACTGCGTCTTTAGTCAGCCGATGACTTTCGTCTAAAATCAAAATCTTGTACTGGCTCTTAACCGGCCGAAAGTTAACGTCTTCCCTTAACTGTCGAATATCATCAATCCCCCGATTGGAAGCAGCATCGATCTCTAACAAATCAATGGCTCGACCATTATTGATATCCAAACAGGAATCACATTTATTACAAGGCTCACTCTCGCCTTCTTTCCGGTTTTGGCAGTTGATTGCCTTAGCTAATAACCGGGCCATACTGGTCTTGCCGGTACCTTTCGGCCCGTCAAATAAATAAGCATGAGAAATGGTCCCCTGGCTAATCGCGCCGGTAATAGCCTCAACCACGTGCTTTTGCCCGACGAAATCAGAAAATTTCTGGGGGCGATACTTTCGATAAAGGGCTAAATGAGACATAATTTAACTAAAAGAATGATAGCAACAAAAGAGGTGCGAATCAAATTTGATTCTGTGCTAAAATAAAAAACAGTTATGAAGCTCTACAACACTTTAACTAAAAAGCAAGAAGTTCTGAAGCCGATCCAGCCACCCCAAGTAACCATGTATAACTGTGGGCCGACGGTTTACCAGTTCCCTCACATCGGCAATTGGCGGAGCTTTTTAATCGCCGATCTGCTGCGAAGATCGCTCGACTACCTGGGCTACCAGACTAAACAGGTGATGAATATTACTGACGTCGGCCACCTGACCTCAGATGCCGACAGCGGCCAAGACAAGATTGAATTAGAAGCTGAAAAAGAGAAAAAATCAGCTCAAGAAATAGCTGAATTCTATTTTCAAGCCTTTTTGGAAGACGGTCGCCAGCTTAATGTTCAGATGCCCCATGTTATCCCCCGGGCAAGCGAGCACATCGCTGAGATGATTAAGTTAATTCAGCGCCTCGAAAAGAAGGGCTATACCTATCAAACCAGTGACGGCATCTACTTTGACACCAGCAAGTTTAAGCAGTATGGACGACTCTCTGGCCAAAAGCCGGAACAAAAGAAGGCTGGCGCCCGTATAGAACTCTCGATCGAAAAGAAAAACCCGACCGACTTCGCGCTCTGGAAGTTTTCACCAAAAAACATTCAACGACAACAAGAGTGGTTCTCGCCCTGGGGCACTGGCTTCCCTGGCTGGCATATTGAGTGCTCGGTTCTTTCTCAGAAATATCTCGGCCAGCCCTTTGATATTCATACCGGCGGAGTTGACCATATTGGCGTCCATCATGAGAACGAGATTGCCCAGTCAGAAGCCGCCTATAATAAGCCCTTAGCTAATTATTGGGTCCACGTCGAGTTTCTACAGCTGAAAAAAATTAAAATGGCTAAGTCCTCCGGAGGCGTTATCACGATCAAAGACCTAATTGAAAAAGGATACAACCCCCTAGCCTATCGTCTCTTCGTTTTCTCGGCCCATTACCAAAGCAAACAGAGCTTCAGCTGGTCAGCCATGGATCAGGCTCAGAGAAATCTAAATAAGATATATCAGACCGCTAATCGGCTGAGAGACTGCTCTCATCAGACTAAAAACAAGAGTAAACTCGATCTGGCCACCTACCGGCGTAATTTCAAGAAGCATCTCCAAAACAACTTAGACACTCCTCAAATGATGGCCACCCTCTTCAATCTCCTGACTGAAGTTAACCAACTCATTGATAAAAAGAAGCTTAATCGATCCGAGGCTCAAAAGGCACTCAAGACGCTTCTAGAGTGGGACCAGGTGCTGGGAATAAAAATAGAGGAAACCATCAACCGGGCAAGAAGCCTGCCCCGAGAAGTTCAAAAACTAATTCAAGAACGAGAGAAGAAGCGCCGGGCCAAAAAATGGAAAGAAGCCGATCAGCTTCGCCAGAAAATTCAAAAGTTAGGCTATAAGATCGAAGACACCGATCAAGGAACTAAGGCTCGCTTGATATGAAAAGCCGCCTCAACCCGAGGCGGTGTTTGATTTCACACCTACCACTCTAGATAAACCTTCATCTCACAGTATTCCTGCCACCACTTCAGTAACGGCTTCTGGGCCTTTAAGCCGCTCCTTCTCTCTATTTACGACGTAATGCCGCTTTTTTCGACAACCAAGTAATGACTGCTAATTGCTATGAGAATTTTGCGTCCGATATTATCCCCGCTCGGCAGAATATATATCATTAGTTAGCTATCTCATTAACTAATCTCAAAGCAGAACCTAGTTTGAACAAAGAGCTACTCTATGCAAAATGGCTCAATACGTTCTTTCAAAAAAATAAGGTCAGCTGTTTATAAGACAACACGGACTCTCGAAATGCCAAGCCTCAATAATATAAAAAGCTGCCTCCTGTTAAAGGAAGCAGCACCTGCGGGGACAACAGTTAGAAAAAATTCACTTCTTTCTTTGAAAGAGAGTCGCCCCTCAATGATTGGGACGACTCAAGCGGAGTGGATTTAAAGAGCTATTACCCCCATATATCACCTCCCTGTCCAAGATCATACACTTTATCGACATTATGTCAATAAAGAAGAAGCCGCTTCTAAAAAACTGAAGCGGCCACAAGGAGGGTTCCAAAAGGAGGCACAGTGTGTGAAGAGAGCTTCCCTGTCTCTAGCCTATAGCTTAAGTATTTTTTGTCAAGTAATTGATTTATCCTCTTTTTCAGATTACAATAAAAATACATTATGGCTCACCAGACACCAACTCAATTGCCACCACAAAACAAAGAAGCTGAAGTCTGTCTCCTCGGCAGCCTGATGATTGATGTCAATGCTATCGTCCGGGTAGCTGATTTTTTATTAATTGAAGACTTTTACTATCCAGAGCATCAGAAGATATATCAAGCGATGCTTGATCTCTTCCAGCACAATACTCCAATCGATGTTCTGAGTGTCTCCAACACCCTTAAAGAAAAAGGCCAGCTCAATGATATTGGCGGACAGGCCTATTTATCCGAACTGGTTAGCTCGGTCCCGACCGCCAGCAATGCGGCCAATTATGCCAGCATTGTCCAAAAGAAACGAGTTTTGAGAGATCTGATTAGTGCCTCTCACGAGATTGAAGCTATCGCTCGAAACGAAGCCGAGGACAGCGATGTTTTACTAGACCGAGCGGAAAGACATATTTTTAGTATTGCTCAAAAATCATTCACCCAAAGATTTCATCCTTTAAGAGAAGGTCTTGAAAACACCTTTGAACGCATTGATCAGCTGTCGAAGTATAAGGGCGGCTTAAGAGGCTTGCCAAGCGGCTTTACCAAGCTAGACAATACCTTGGCTGGACTACAAAAATCAGACTTGATTATTCTGGCCGCCCGGCCCAGCATGGGCAAGAGCGCTCTGGCTCTAGACATCGCCCGCAATGTCGCTGTTTTTAACAAGACCCCGGTTGGCATCTTTAGCCTCGAGATGTCTCAGGATCAAATTATTGACCGAATGTTAGCCGGCCAGGCCAATGTTGACCTCTGGAAGTTAAGAACTGGCCGTTTATCAGAAAAAGGCGACCAGAATGATTTCTCCCGGATTCAAGCTGCTTTGGGCATTCTTTCTGAAGCGCCAATCTTCATTGACGACACCTCCGGAATTAACATTCTGCAGATGAGAGCCATGGCCCGCCGCCTCCAGGCTAATTATGGGTTGGGACTGTTAATCATTGACTATCTCCAATTGATGAATCCGATGAATTCAATGCACTCTATGGTCCAGCAAGTAACTGAAAACTCCCGAGCCTTGAAAGGATTAGCCAAAGAGCTAAACATCCCTGTATTGGTTCTCTCCCAGCTTTCTCGAGCGGTTGAGCAAAGAACCCCTCATCGACCTCGCCTCTCTGACTTACGCGAAAGCGGCTGTCTAACTGGAGATACTTTAATAACCAACGCTAAAACGGGTGAACGCATTACTATTAAGGATATTGCTGAAGGCAAACAAAAACCTTTCCCTGTTTGGGCAGTAGACGATAACTATAAAGTAAAGCCTCATCAGATGATCAAGGCTTTTTACTCTGGGAAAAAAGAAGTCTTCGAACTTCGTACCAGAAGTGGCAGGACTATTAAAGCCTCGGCTAATCATCCCTTCTTACAAATTGACGGATGGAAACCATTAGAAAAATTAAATGAAGGAGACTTTATCGCTTTGCCTAGGCACGCTACTCATACCAACCCCACCTCTATTGATAATAGAGAATTAATTCTGCTGGCCCATCTTTTGGGCGATGGATGTATCCTCCCGAAACAACCTTATCACTATACCAGTGCTGATAAGCAGAATATTCAGACTGTAAAAGAGTCGGCTTGGCAACTATTTAACATTAAAGGAAGAGTGGTCCAGCAAAAAAACTGGTATCATCTTTATCTTCCCTCGCCTTATCCACTCGCTCGCGGAAAAATACATCCCATTACTAGTTGGTTTAATAAACTGGGCATTAAACGAGTTCGATCTTATCAAAAGAGAGTTCCAGACAGTGTCTTTTCTTGTTCTTTTGATCAGGTAGCCCTATTTTTAAAACATCTTTGGTCAACTGACGGAAACATTAGTCATAAGATAATACCTGGGAGGAAGCCTAGTGCCAGTATATATTACTCAAGCACCAGCTTGAATCTGGCCCAAGATGTCCAGCATCTGCTGCTCAAGCTTGGGATTCGCTCAACAATTAGAGCTGTTGATCAAAAAAAGCATCGGCTAATTTACCAGATACATGTTTTAGGAGCTTCTGCTCAGTTAAGATTTCTTGATATAGTTGGTTGTGCCGGAGAAAGGGGTAAAATTATTCCGGAAGTTATAACTAACTTGAAAAAAATTTATCCAAACCCAAATGTTGATGTCGTGCCAGCTTTAGCGTGGGACGCCATAATTAAACCGGTCAAAGAAGAAATTGGTATTAGTTGGAGGGAGTTTTCGAGAAGAATTCAGACCCAATATTGCGGAACAGCTCTCTCCACACCTAGTGTAGGTAGATTAAGACTCCTAAGAATTTCCGAGGCTTTAGAAGATAATCAGAATATAAAAAACTTAGCAACCTCTGATGTATTCTGGGATCAAATAGTTTCCGTTACCCCTAAAGGCATAGAAGATGTTTATGACGCTACTATTGAAGATGTTCATAATTTTGTCGCTAACGACATAATTGTTCACAATAGCATAGAGCAAGATGCAGACGTAGTCATGTTTATCTACCGCGAAGATTTTTATAAAGAAAACCCCTCTCAGGAAAATGTGGCCGATATTATTATTGCCAAACATCGAAATGGCCCGGTTGGCCAAATCTCTCTTTATTTCGACGGCCCCCGAGTAACTTTCCGTAACCTAGAAGAGAGTTCTTTTGACAAACAAGATGCTTTCTAAGACCCTCCGCCAATTAATTGACCAGCTAACCAGGTGGCCCGGCGTCGGTTCTCGTACCGCTGCCCGTTATGCTCTTTATCTGGCTCACCTCGATCCAACTGAGAGAGAAATATTAATCCAGAGCATCGAGAATTTAAAAAACCTTCGGTTCTGTGAGTTTTGCTTTTACCCTTTTGACGCCCAAAACCAAGAAGTTCTTTGCCCTATTTGTCGAGACGTAAATAGAAAAAATAAAACTATCTGTATAGTAGAAAAAGAAACCGATCTTAATGCTATCGAGGAAACCAATGATTACCGCGGGCGATATCTAATCATTGGTCCGGCGGTGCTTTGGTTTGATGATGATCGATTTAAATCCCGATTAAAAAAATTAATCGATCACCTAAAAAAAGAATCTATTGAAGAAGTAATTCTGGCCGTCAATCCAACTACCGAAGGTATGGCTTTAGTTGACTATCTTCGAAAGACTCTCCGGGCTAAATATCCGGAGATAAAAATAACTACCCCGAGACAGGGACTGCCCCGGGGAGCGGAACTAGAGTACGCTGATCCAGAAACGCTCAAAAGCGCTTTGCGTGAACGCTCGGATTAGCTTTTAATATCAACTATCTCTACTTCACTATAGGGCTGGCGGTGGCCCTGTTTTTTTTGATAGCGCTTCTTCGGCTCGTACTTGAGAATGGTAATCTTGGGCCCTTTCTTCTGAGCTAAAACCTTACCCTCAACCGAAGCTCCTTTAACCAAAGGCTGCCCGACGGTAATATTCTTACCGTCGCCAACCATCAGAACCTGATCAAATTTAATCTTGGCGCCTTCTTTTTTATCCAGCTTCTCAACCTTGATGCGATCACCGGCTGAAACTAGATATTGCTTTCCGCCTGTTTCAATAATGGCAAACATAACTGAATAGAATAAAGTTATCAATCACGGGTTGATCATAGCTCAATTTAATAAAATTTTCAAATAAAAACGGGGAAGTAAAACCTCACTTCCCCGCCCTAGGCCCTAAGACTTAGTCTGGCGATACTGCTCCTGTAGGAAATTTTCAAAATCGTCCACCTCCACTAGTAAGACTGCCCCGAGACAGTCTCGTTCAATCTCTGCCTCAGAAGTTTTAGTCAGGCGAGCATAAAATTTAATGATTCTGTTTATCTCACCTCTGACTTCTTTAACTGGCACTCCCAGCTCTCGGGAAATCTTGACCAAAGATCCCGGGTGTCTCAAAAGGCCCTTCTCTCTTAGTTCCTCTCTTAAAACTTTTTTGATAATCTCCCCCCTTTTCTCTGAAGTAGTCATGGGCTCCACCTCCTTTTAAAGAGCTATTTGACTAAAATGATACATGTATTTCAAATAATTACCAATGATTTTTAAAAGAAAAGGAGAATAGATAGAAAACAAATAAAAAGTAGCCCCGACGGGATTCGAACCCGTGTAACATGGCTGAGAACCATGTATCCTAAACCACTAGATGACGGGGCCACAAAAACATCGGCATTGTAACACAAAGAACTTCTATTTGCCAATATCGGGCGGAATTTGGTAATAATTAAGAATGTACTGACCTAATTCTTTAAAAATCGGCGCCGCTGACTCCGAAGAGTTAACAGCTGTGGGAGCGTCTAACTTAATGAGGATACTAAAAGCTGGCTCTAGAGCCGGAGCATAACCAAAAAAACCGTGAATGGTTTCATTTAAATAACCCCCGCCAGCTTTAGGGATTTGGGCCGTCCCGGTCTTTCCGGCCACTAAATAGCCGTCAATCTGGGCCAATGAGCCGTAGCCCTCCTCAACCACATCAACCATCATCAAGGTTGTCTGGGCCGCCGCCCGAGGGTCAATTACTCGCCCCAGCTCTTCTGGCTGAGTGTAATAAATCTCACCCTGGCTATTAATTCGATGATTGACTAAAAACGGCTTCATCATGACTCCATCATTAGCAATAGCGTTAATCGCTGTTACCAGCTGAATCGGAGTAGTCGCAATCCCCTGGCCAAAAGAAGCCGTCGCCAGATCCCGAGCATAACCGCGCCGAAGAGTCTGATTAGCTGAAAACTCCTCCCCCGCTAAATCAATTCCCGTCGGCCGAGTAAAGCCAAAGCGCTCCACATACTCCAAAAACAAATCCCGACCTAGCTCCTGTTGGATAAAAACTGATCCAGTGTTGATTGATTTATTAAGAACCTCGGTCATCGTCTGTTCGCCCCAAACCCGCTGACGATAATTATAGATTGGCGGTCCGCCAACTGATACCGAGCCGGTATCCTTATAGGTTGTCTCCGGAGTAATCTTTTCTTCGTTCAAGCCGGCGGCCACAGTAACCACCTTAAAAATCGAACCGGGTTCGAACAGCTTCTGCGTGGCTGGATTTAAAAACCGCTCTAAACTCTCTTGTCCGTAAAAATTAGGATTATAGCTGGGATAATTAGCCAAAGCTAAAATCCGTCCAGTTTTAGGTTCAGAAACTATAATTGTCCCCCCGGAAATATCCCAGTCTTCTTTGGCTTTATGCAAAAGCTGTTCGGCCTGAAATTGAATATTATAGTCGAGGGTCAAATAAAGGTCGCTGCCACAATCCGGCTCAAAATCCAGATATTGATCGCCTAAATTTAAAAAGTTGAATCGCCGGGTCAAGGCCGATTCTCCTTGAAGATACATCTCATAATATTCCTCCAGACCATACTGACCAATCTGATAGCCGCCGAGAAAGCCGACAACATGGGCCGCCATTTCACCTTGGGGATAAAAGCGGAACATCTTTTCTTCGATGCGATTAAGCAGGGGGTGGTTAAGCTTTTTAATCAATTGAGCCTGTTCGTCGCTGACAATCCAGCGGACTGTTCCAGAATTTTCCAGTTCTTCGACCGGCTGGCCAATTAAGTCAGAAACAAAATCTACTAAGTCGGGATCGGCTAGCACCTGGCTTGGTGAAAAGTATAAAATATGTCGCCACTCGTTAGTTGCCAGATGTTCGCGATCGCTAAAAAAAATCCGGCCGCGGTCACCCTGAACCTCTCGCAGAGATTCTTGTTGGCCTTGAGCCCGGGCCCGATAAAGATCACCGTCTTTAATCTGAAGAACAAAGAGACGGCTGATTATGGCCACGCCACATAACAGAATGCAAACGAAGATGATGTAAAATCGGATCTTCGACATGGCTTATCGTTGAGCGGTGAAGGTTCGGTCATCAATACTAATATAAGTAATCTCATCAACTTCTTCCAGTTCCAACTCGTTAATCATCGGCCAAAGATCATTGAGCGAAGAAGAAGAAGCATAAACATTCTCTAGATCATGCAATGATTGCTTGAGCTCGACAATCTGCTGGTGATACAACTGAGCCTGGTAGTTGTACTCGTTAATCCTAACAATTTGAAAAGCATAGAGTGATATCAACACCAAGGCCGCTAGAATATTTAGACTGATAAATAATCTTAATTTGTTCATATTGTTTAAAAATTATTTTAAATTTTCCGCACCGCCCTAAGTCTGGCTGACCGGGCGCGCCTGTTTTTACTAATTTCAGCTTCAGAGGGCTTAATCGGCCGCTTGGTAATTAACTCCAGCCGACCAGCCTCCTCCTCCGATTTAAAGAACTGTTTAACCATCCGATCCTCCAACTCATGGAAGGAAATAATAGCTGCTCGACCTTGAGGCGCCAACACTTCTACAATCTGAGGCAATACTCGAGATAAATTCGATAACTCGCGATTAACCACAATCCTGAGAGCTTGAAAAGTCTTGGTAGCCGGATGAAGTTTTCGATGACGATACCAGTCAGGCACTGATTTATTAATCACCCGAACTAGATCCCCGGTGGTGTCTAAGGAGCTAAGTTGCCGCTCGGCCACAATGTTAGCGGCAATTTTACGCCAGAAGTTCTCCTGTCCATAATCCCGAATTAGAGCGCCTATCTCCTCTTCTGACCAGCGATTAATAATTGTCCAGGCATCCAGTTCATCGTGCTGGTCAAACCTCATATCTAGGCGCTGGTCTAGCATAAAGCTGAATCCTCGGCCAGACTTCTCTAGGTGCCAGCTGGAAAAACCTAGATCAAGCACTAAACCGTTTACCGGATGGAATTTATTTTCATGAACAATCTCTTTTAAACGGGCAAAGTTGTCACAAGCTAGCATTACTCTCTGATCATAGCCTTCTTGAATCAACTCTCTCTTCAATTTAATAACCAGCTCTTGCGTTCGATCGATACCCAGCAACCTTCCCCGAGGTCCAGTCTTTTCTAAAATTAAACGAGCGTGTCCGCCTCCATTAACTGTTCCATCAACGAAATTTTCATTGGGTTGTGGGTCCAGGCAGTCAATCAGTTCTTTTTTAAGAACAGAGACATGCATTAAATTACACGCCTAATTCTTTGAGCCGTTCAGCCATATCACCCACTTCCTTCTCTGTTTTTTGCTGATACTCATTCCAGTGTTCCTGGCTCCAAATTTCAATTCGATTAAAGAGGCCGATAACAACGGTTTCCTTATTTAAACCGGCGTACTCCTTCAAGTAATCAGGAATTAATATTCGTCCGGCCTTATCAATGCTAACCTCCATCGCCCCAGCTAGCATCAGGCGGGTAAAACCCCGAGCATCAGATTGCGAAAGCGGCAGGCTACTAAGCTTTTCGGCTAAAACCTGCCACTCTTTTTTAGAATATAGAAATAAGCTATTATCCAAGCCCTTCGTTACCACTGCCTTACCTCCTAACCCAGCCCGAAACTTGGCTGGAATGGCCAATCTCTTCTTGCTGTCAATTATATATTTATACTCACCGATAAACATTTGATTGGATTTATCCACTTTATCTTTGGTTTATCCCCACTTTTATCCACATCTATCCATCTGTCGTCACTTTAGCCCATAACAATATTAATGTCAAACACTTTTCAACCCTCAAGAAAGTGTTATTTTTCCGTTTCTTTATTAACAAATTATCCCCAAATGAAACAAAAAACCCGCCGGAGGGCGAGTTTCTTGCAAAATCCCTTTCTTTAGCTCAGTTGCTTAGCTTGGTTAGCTGATCGATATAAGGCCTTCTCTGATCGGTAAGCCCGAGCTTCTCGGCGTCTCTTTTCCAACCAACGTCCTATTAATACCCACTGATGCCGGAAAGCGACTAAAACCAAGAGGCTAATAAGCAACGGTAGGATAAGATATCTCGTTATCGTGCCTCCAAATCCGGTTGGCACATCGGCTGCTCCTAGAATATCGCTTCGGGTAACCCAAGTTGTAGCAGAATCAGAGACTGATTGGCTACCACTCTCAGCATAAGCTGTATTAACCACCGAGACGGTTCCATAGCTAAAAGAGCTCGATCCAGCAATCGTCGCTCGAAAAGTAATATTCTTGGTCTGTCCTGGAACCAAATTGCCCAGGTTGATTCCCTGCCTAATGTCATAATTAGTAGGTACCTTGTCAATAATTACCGAACCGCTCATAAATGACAGATGAGCCGGCAAAGAATCTTTTACTTCAACCTGATAAAGAGTATCTGATCCCTGGTTACTCACGGTCAAACCAAAGGAAATAAGATCCGAAGGAATCGCGTTAGTAGTCGTGCTCCAAACCTGATCTCCTCGACTAACATTACGAACATATTTGTTAATGGTTAACCCTGTCACCGGAACAACTGTTTTTGTGTAATGAGCCGTAATGGTTCGGCTGGAACCTCCGCTGACTGTTACAGTACAGTCACGCTGGGAAGTTGAGTCACAGCCGCTCCAGTAACTAAATTCACCACCCTCATGATAGCTTGGCGCTCTCAAAGTCGTACTGATTGTATCTTGAAGAGTCCGAGTGTAATGAGTGGTGCCATCGGTGTTGCTAGTTCCGGAAATGCGGGCAATGACGGCCCCGCTTTTCAGGTTGCCATCGACTCGGCTCTGAACATTAAGAGTGTTAGTCAGTGTGGGTGAATAATCGGTGTAATGAGCCGTAATGGTTCGGCTAGAACCTCCGCTGACTGTTACAGTACAGTCACGCTGGGAAGTTGAGTCACAGCCGCTCCAGTAACTAAATTCAC
>JAKQBO010000018.1 GCA_029559515.1 bacterium | reverse complement strand
AGGAAATGATATAGCTTATGGAATGGGGGGAGACGCTAGTGCTAATAACATGAGATTATTCCTTAGAGGTACTGACCAGAATATTCTTGTTGATATTAGTTCCTCTATCGCTAATGCGACTTGGGAGCATTGGACTGGGACCTGGGACGGCTCAGATGCCTATTTATATAAAAATGGTGTTCAGGTTAATACAAAAGAATATTCAGGGGATGTTGACAATAGTACAAATCTTTATATTGGAAAACTTGTTTACCATGAGAGAAAATGGAAGGGTAAAATAGATGATGTCCGCATCTATAATCGAGCCTTGACTCAAGAAGAGATTCAAGAAATTATGTACAGAGAAGGAACTGGCGGAGAAGAAGGGTTGGTTGGTTATTGGAAGCTTAATGAATCTTCAGGCAGCACAGCCTTTGATTCTTCGGGTTATGGCAACGACGGTTCTATTATTGGAGCAACTAGAGTGGATGGGATTCAATCTTCGGTTAATGTTCAAACTAATCTTTCTCTCGATGGTGGCAGTAGTTGGCAGGGGTGGCAATCAGTGTCCAACGGAGGTGCAATTCCTGGAATTAACTCGGGAGTTAATTTAAGCAATGCCCGGCTACAGGTTCGGCATACATTGGCCACCGAAGAGATCGGAGTTAGTCCTATTTTAGGAGTCTCAACTATTCAAATCTGGGGATTTGGCAATCCCAACGTAAATGGCTGGGCTTGGTCTGAAAATATCGGCTGGATTTCTTTTAGTAATATTGATCCGGGGACAGAAGTGCCTTATGGGCTAAACATTAACCCGGAAACAATGAAACTGAGCGGTTATATTTGGTCTGAAAACATTGGCTGGATTACTTTTCACCAGAGTGTCGCTGGAGAGCCGCCCTCGGATCCCTGTCCAGCAGACAATGACTGCATGGCTATTTTAGATCCAGATACTTTTAAGCTCAGCGGCTGGGCGCGAGCCTTAAATTATGGCGATGGCTGGAGTGGCTGGATTAGCCTGGCCGGCACAGCGGCTGACAGCTCGCCTTACGGTGTTTATATCGACCCTGATACTTTAAAGTTTGGGGGCTGGGCCTGGGGTAGCGGAGTCATTGGCTGGATTAGCTTTAACAGTGAAAATGAAGACCCGGGTACGCCCGAATATTATGTTTATACTACCATGGACATTGGGCCTAGTGTGACCAAGGTTGAACATGAATGGAGTTACTGCTTAGATACTTTACATCCTTTGTTATCCTGGGAGACCAGCAAACCTTCTTTCGGTTATCAGATTGAAATATATACAGACAGCGAGTTAAACAACTTAATTTATCAACATGAGTCCGGACCGACCGGATCAACTGAACATTATCCGACTTTCAACGCTGGAACTTGCGATGAAAATGGCTATAGCAACCCAGAGGTTTGTGATTTAGAGTATAGCCAAGACTACTGGTGGCGAATTAAAGCCAGCAGCGAGGGCGGTCTTTACGGAGGCTGGTCCGAAACAGGAGCCTTCAGTGTTGAAAACACTCATCATTGGCCGGAACCAGACTATACCTATGACCCTGATCCGGTGCGAGCCAAACAAGTCACTCAATTTATTGATCAGAGCCGGGCTTACGGCGACTCTTCAATAGCTTCTTGGTCTTGGACCATTTCAGGAACAGAAGGAGTGGACTATGACTTTGTTTCCGCTCAAAGAATTCCGGTCGTTGAAGATCTAATGCTGCATCTTGATGCGAGTATGATATCCGGCCTGGAGGATGGTGATAAGGTCTCTCTGTGGGCAGACATGTCGGGACGGGGAAATGATGCGATCAACAACGATCCAGCCACTCAACCTATTTTCAAAGAGAATGCATCAAGCAGAACACCAACAGTCGGTTTTTCACAAAACTTAGATCGGAGCGATCCCCGGCATTTAGACGTTACCCTTCTCTCTGACCACAGCCCGGGCTATGGTCCGTCCGTTTTTGCAGTTGTTTTAATTCCTAATAATATTGCCGATGGCACCAGGGTCGGGAACATATGGGGGTCTTATCCGGAAACACCAAACTATAATCTTGAATTACATACCTCGGGAAGAACCCGATGGTACTGGAACAGTGGGCAGAGGGACGTATACGGATCGGCTGATCTGAGAACCGGCGAACTGGCGGTTGTCTCCTACCATCGCGATGCTGTTAGTGGCAAACTTCAAACATACATTAACGGAACCATCGATATGGATCATGATGACTCAGGAACAAATACAGTTTACGGCCAAAATTGGCGCCTGGGTCGAGACTATCGCAGCGGGAATGGCATTGCTTTAATTGGGGACATCGCCGAGTTTATAGTTTATGAAAGGTCTCTGGCCAGCGACGAAAGAGAGGCGGTTGAACAGTATTTAATGGACAAGTGGTTAGCCGAAGGTGGAATTGAAGAAACTGGTCCAGGAAGCCAAAGTCCCTACATTATCTTCAGGCTCCCAGGCGAGTACAATGTAACTCTGGGGGTAACTGACTCTTCGGGTTATGGGCCCTGTGCTATCACTAAGAAAATCAATGTCGAGGAAGCCGTCGACCTGGAGTGGCGCGAAGTTTCTCCGACTGAATAAGCATACAAACCCGCCCGAAGCTTAAAGGCGGGTTTTGGTTTTTGCCCTAAAAAGTGCTAAAATAGAGAAGACTTAACATGTATATTAGTCGCCTTGGATCGAAACAGTTTCTGATTAAAGACAAAGCCAAGCAGCCTCGGGTCAGCATCATTCTTGGTCAATCCGACCAGAATAAAAAATCCCAGCTTGAGGCTGATATTGTTTTGGCCGGCTTGCACGAATCAGTTGCCGGTATCGACCAAAAGAAAGCTTTTTTGATCGATTTACCGGGCGAATACGACATCAAAGATGTATTGATTCGCGGCATCCAAGACAACGGCCACATTATCTACGTCCTAGACTTAAATGGCGAGAAGGTGGCTTACCTGAGCGGCTTAGCCAAGGCTGAGCTCGACGATCGTCGCCTGGAACAGCTGGGCGATGTCCACCTGTTGATTATTGCTGTTAACGGAGACAGTCTGGACCCCCGGGTTGCGGTCAAGTTAGTTAACCGGATTGAGCCCAGGATGGTTATTCCGATGGACTATCAGGCTGACGACTTGAGACAGTTTCTAAAAACTCTGGGCGCGGAGAAGCAAACGGAAGAGGGCTCGTTGCAAATACAACTGGACAGCTTGCCCGAAGAAGAGCTGGCGATAAAAGTTCTTAAAGTTTCATGAAAGAGTGGCTGGCAAAATTAAAAAAACTGCCGGTCCAACAAAAAAAGTACATTTTGTGGGGAACAATAATTGTTTTGGGCGCAATTCTGGTTTTTTTCTGGATTAGCTCTATCGGCAGTCGCTTTGAAGGAATCAGTTGGAAAGATGAGCTGGATCAAATTGAATGGCCGGAGCGGAGCGAGACCTGGTCTGAACTCGACGATCTCTGGTCTCAGTGGCGCCTAGACGACTTTTTTCCAGAGGAGCTGGAAGAAGCCCTGCGGTCAGAGCTTCAAGACGGTTCTGAGCCAACAGAGAATAGTGATATAAATTATGAGTAAAAGAGAAAATAAAATTAAAACTGCCCGGAAGGTTTTACCACGGGAGGTAACCGATGAGATGCGTGAGTCCTATCTGGACTACGCGATGTCGGTGATTGTTTCTCGGGCCCTGCCCGATGTTCGCGACGGACTAAAGCCGGTTCATCGCCGGATTCTTTATTCTCTCTACGAGATGGGCTTGAAGTCTTCCGGCGCAACCAAAAAGTCTTCGGCTATCGTCGGCTATTGTCTGGGTCGCTATCATCCCCATGGCGATACTTCAGTTTATTATGCCATGGTTGGCTTAGCGCAGGATTTTGTTAGGCGCTATCCCTTGGTGATTGGCCAAGGCAATTTTGGCTGTTTCACCGGGGACACAGAAGTTGAATTATGTGATGGGCGGAAGGTGAGCTTTCAAGATTTGGTTGCTGAGAAAAAGAAGGGTAAAAGGCACTGGGGGTATAGCTTTAATCATCAGAAAGGTCGGGTAGAGATTGCTGAAATTAAAAATCCTAGAATTACCCGGCGGGACGAGAGGATAGTCCAGATCACCCTCGATAACGGAGAAAAGATTAAATGCACTCTAGACCACAAATTCATGCTCAAGAACGGGAAGTATCGCGAAGCTCAGAAGCTTAATTCGGGAGATTCTTTAATGCCCCTATATCTTGCACCCTGTCAAGATTCACAGAATTTGAACCTTCGAGGATATCAAATGGTCTATCAGCCCAGAATGCATGAATGGGAATTTGTCCATCGCCTGGCCGACGAATGGAATTTAAATAATTCTATCTACGAAAAGAGCGAAGGCAGAGTCCGGCACCATGTCGACTTTAATAAAAACAACAACAACCCTGATAATCTTCGCAGGGTGTCTTGGGAGGATCACTGGAAGAAGCATTCTAAATTTGTTTCAAATCGGCACAAAAATGATTCCGAATATATTGAAAAAATAGCCAGAGGCAGAAGAAACTTTTGGAGCGATCCGGCCAACAGAAAAGCTTATTCACATCGAAGGTCTGAATTGAATAAAAAAATGTGGAGCAATCCAAGTTATAGAAAACTTTGGATAGAGGCAAAAAAGAAAATGTGGGCGGATCCGTCTTATCGGGATTTTATGGCTAACCAGTCTAGGCAAAACATAAAAAAGCTGTGGAAAAGACAAGATTTTAGGAATTTAATGAGTGCCCTTAAAGCAGAAGAGATGAAGAAGAGGTGGCAGAATGAGGATTATAGGAGAAAAATTGCAGAACAGACCAGGAATGTTTCAAATAAATTATGGGCTGACCCAGATCACAGAAACAGGATCTCTGAAATAATGTCAGCTAAATTTGAGAGTAGGGAAATTCGAGAGCAACTGAGCTTAAGAACAAAAGAACTCTGGAAAGACCCAGATTATCGAGAAAAATTCCCTAAAGATCATTTTAGTGCAATGGGTAAAAAAGCCTGGGAAGTTCCGGGTTTCAAAGAATCTCAACGATTAAAAGCGATTAAGCAGTGGCAAGATCCAGAGTTCAGAAAAAAACATGCCGAGGCGAACAGAAAGTCTTGGCAAACCAGGATACAGAGTGATCCTGGATACATGAAGAAGCTAGGCAAAAAAGCCGGGGCAGCGCTAAAAAAGAACTGGCAAGATCCAAGCTATAGGGAGAGAGTGGTTAAGAGCAAGATTTTGGGACACGTTTATTATATTTCCCAGGGCAACAAAAAACCGACTCCCGAGATATATGAACAAAAAAGACGGAATAACGGTATCCCGAGGATAGAAAAGGCAATGGACTATTTTGACAGTTTTTCCGAGATGGTTGAAGAAGCAAAAATCTATAACCATCGGGTGAAGGAAGTCAAGATTTTAAAGAAGAGAGAAGATGTCTACGACGTAACGGTGGATCCTTGGCACAACTTTGCTTTAGCGGCCGGCGTCTTTGTTCATAACTCAATTGATGATGACCCTCCAGCCGCCCCGAGGTATACAGAAGCTAAGCTCTCTGTTCTCGGAGAGGATATGCTGATGGATATTGAAAAGCAGACGGTTGATTTTGTCGACAATTATGACGGGACCTTTCAGGAGCCTTCCGTGCTGCCGTCGCCACTACCTCAATTACTACTGAACGGAACAGTCGGCATTGCCGTCGGCATGGCAACTAACATTCTGCCCCATAACCTGAACGAAGTTTGCGATGCCTTAATTTACTTAATTGACCATCCGGAAGCAACGACTGAAGACCTCTTCCAGTTTATTAAAGGTCCTGACTTGCCAACCGGCGGGATTATCTATGGCCAGGGAGAGCTGGTCTCAACCTATTCTCAGGGTAAAGGATCGGTTCTTAATCGGGCGCGGACCGAGATTGTCGAAAAGGGAAAAGGCTCTCAAATTGTTATTACAGAGATTCCCTACCGAGTTAACAAGGCGGCTTTAGTTAGCAAGATCGCCCAGCTGGCGGCCGAAGACAAGCTCAAGGGGGTTAAGAATGTCCGCGATGAATCAGACCGCGAAGGATTAAGGATCGTGGTTGAGGTTTCACCTCAGGGATTCCCGCAGCGGATTTTAAACCAGCTCTATCGCTACACCGACCTAGAAAAGAAGCAGCACATCAACATGGTCGCCCTGGTAGACGGCATCCAGCCTCGAGTTTTGTCGCTGGTTGACATGCTAAATCATTATTTGACCCACCGGCGGGAGGTAGTTGTCCGAAGAACCAAATTTGACCTGGAACGGGGACTAAAACGCCAACATATTCTGGAGGGCTTGATGATTGCTTTGACTCACATCGACGAGGTTATTGCGATTATTAAAAAATCAGAAGACCGGGCCGATGCGGCCAAGAACTTAATCCAGAAGTTCAAATTGAGCGAAGCCCAGGCGGAGGCGATTCTGGAAATTAAACTGCATCGCTTGGCCAAGCTGGAGCAGGTTGAGATTCAGCAGGAGATGGAAAACATCGCCAAGCAGATTAATGAATGGCGCAGCCTGCTGGCCAGCCCGAAGAAGATTGAGAAGCTGATTCAGAAAGAATTACAGGAGATTAACAAAAAACACAGTGACCAGAGAAGAACAGAAATTGTGGCCGGAGAGGTTAAGCAGATTTCAAAGAAAGACTTAATTCCTGAGCAGGAGAACTTCATTATTATTACCCAGAAGGGATATATTAAGAGGAACCAGCCTGAAGTCTATAAAATTCAAAAGCGCGGCGGCCGAGGGATTGTCGGCATGAAGACGGTCGAGGGAGACATTGTTGATCACTTTATTTCGGTCTCGACTCACGATCAGCTACTTTTCTTTACCGATAGTGGCAAGGTTTATGAATTGCCAGCTTATGAAATTGAAGAGGGTAGCCGAGTCAGCCGGGGCCGGGGACTGGCCAACTATCTGCCAATCAGCTCCGACGAAAGAGTTCTTTCAGTTTTTAGTCAGCAGACGGGGGACGGCCAGCGTTATCTGGTAATGGCGACCAAGAAAGGTATGATTAAAAAGACCGAAAAGGAAGAATATTTAAAAATTAGGAAGAACGGCCTGCAGGCCATTAGCCTCAAGAAGGGAGACTGGCTAAAGGCGGTTGCCGAAACCAGCGGCCAAGACTGGATAATGCTGGTGACTAAAAAAGGTAAGGCGATTATGTTTCCCGAGAAGGACATTCGGGCAACTGGGCGGGTAACAGCCGGGGTTAAGGGAATTTCCATTGGTAAAGACGACGAGGTTATTAGTCTGGCTGTAATTCCGTCGAAAGGCGACCTGAAGAAACTGACCCTGTTAACCTTGAGCGAGAAGGGCTATGGTAAGAGAACCAGGCTGTCTAGTTACCGGCGGCAGGCTCGGGGCGGCAAGGGAATAATTACCGCCAAGCTGGCGCCCAAGACCGGTAATCTTATCTATGCTAAACTAATTGAAGACGAAAACCAGGACCTCATAATCATCTCAACTCGGGGCAATGTAATTCGGATGCTAGTGAAAAATATTTCTGTCTTGAGCCGAGCGACCTCCGGGGTTAAGGTGATGAAACTGGCCGCTAATGATAAAATAGCTTCAGCAGTCTGCCTCAGCGAAGAAACCCAAGCGTAATCTATGTCTCAAATCATTGATATCAACGAAATTCTGGATCAGCTAAAGCTTTCGCCGAACATGTCGGGCGCTGATTTTGGCACCGGCCCGGGGCACTGGGCGATCGAACTTGCCCGGCGGCTAATGAACGGGCTGGTTTATGCTATTGACATTCAAGAAAGCTATCTCTCGGCTCTCAAGGGCCGGGCTGAGCAGAACTACTTGAGTAATCTTCGGCTACTGCGCCGGGATTTGACCGAGCCGAAGGGTTCCGGCTTGCCGGAGGCTTCGCTGCATGTGGTTGTCTTAGCCAATGTTCTTTTTCAGATTGAAGACAAAAAAGCGTTACTAACCGAGGCTTACCGGGTGCTTCGGCCCCGAGGGCAACTGTTGGTGGTCGACTGGCGCCAGGATACTGCAGTCATGAAACACCAGCGGGCTGCTTTACTGGAAGAAATTGAAACTTTGGCTGATCAAGTTGGCTTTCAATTGACCGAACAGCTGGAAACGGATGAATATCACTTCGGATTAATTTTTAAGAAAAATTAAGAGATGAAAAAAAACTATAAACGGCTAATCTGGTCTCTGCTCCTATTGGGTTTATTGTCCTTGAGTTGGCCGATGATGGTTGGGGCCAATAACGTTATAGATCTCAGGTCTCCAAGTCAGCACGCTAGCCTGGTTGAATTAATTGAACATCTGCTTCGCTGGCTCTATTGGATCGGCATTGTCGGCTTGGGGTTTGTGATTTTAATTGGCGCTTTTCAGATGGTTTTTTCAGGCGGTGACCCAGCCAAATTTGATCGCGGCAAGAAAACAATCATTTATGGTGCGGTTGGA
The DNA here is from genome assembly GCA_029559515.1 of bacterium. Taxonomy (GTDB): domain Bacteria; phylum Patescibacteriota; class Minisyncoccia; order Minisyncoccales; family UBA1441; genus UBA1441. The sequence continues at coordinate 623 of JAKQBO010000018.1, read as the reverse complement.
CTGGTTATTATCTTGCTCAGCCGGATGATTGTTGCTATAATAAGTTCGGTCTTAGGGCCTTAGTAAATTAATAATTAATTTTTACATATGAAAAAAGCTTTTGCTATTTTAAGCACCCTGGCTTTAGTTCTGGCTTTAGGGGTTGTGCCTTTAGTCGGAGGAGCTCAGGTTGCTCCTGGTGAGCCTCCACAGGGATGCACGTTAAGAATTAATATGACTTTCCCTCGCGCAGGTCAGGATGACCTTGAATTGGCGAGGGGGACTCAAGTTGGCCCAGGGCTGCCATATGCAGGTACAGGCACGGGAGATGAAGACTGGGCGGTTATCTGCATGCTTCACACCGTTCAATATGTGACCAACTGGATCTTCTACATCATCATGATTGTTGTTGGCATCATGATCTTGTATGCAGCATTCATCTATCTGACATCACAGGGCAACCCCGAAGGACCACAAAAGGCCAACAAATTAATCACTTACGCTATTATCGGTTTGGTAATCGCTTTGCTGGCTCGCGCTATTCCAGCGGCTGTCCGATATATCATCGGAATGTAAGTTCTATATTCTTACAAACCAAAAGCACTCGTTTAGTTATTAAGCGGGTGCTTTTTGTTTTGTTAATT
>JAKQBO010000009.1 GCA_029559515.1 bacterium | reverse complement strand
TAGAATCAAATCCGGCTTTTCTTGCCGGGCCATCTCTAGCCCTTCTTCGCCGTTAACCGCCTTAATCACGTCAAAGCCCTCTTCAACTAGCTTTTTGGCCATCAGCTCATTAAGGAAAACGTCGTCTTCGATAATTAGTATTTTTTTAGGAGAGTTAGGCATTTTAAAGATAATTATCTTGGTTCTTTAATAATTTTTTCTATTTTGTCTATCGTCTCCTGAAGACTAAACTCTGTCTTCGTAATCCAGTCAACTGCGCCCAAGCGCCGAGCTTGGCTGATTTCGGCCGGAGCTCCGGAATTAGAGATAACTACTACCGGAATGTCCTTCGTCTCCGACAGGGCTTGCTTTCTCTTTAAAAGCTCGAGGCCGTCAATATTGGGCAGAATAATATCTAACAGAACCAGATCCGGCTGATCGGATCGTAATAACCTCAGACCTTCTTCGCCGTCTCGGGCCTCAATCACCTGATAGCCAACGTCCGATATCTTCTGACTGAGAAGACCCATGATCTCTTCGTTGTCTTCTATTATTAAGATCTTCTTCATAGACTAATGTAATTATAACAAGGAAAATCTGCTTTGCAAATTCAATAGGGAAGCTTGATGTAGAAGGTTGTTCCCTCATTCTCCTTAGATTTAAACCAGATCTTGCCCCGATGAGCCTCAATAATGTTCTGAGTGATAAACAGGCCGAGGCCGGTGCCCTCAGGTTCTTGGCCCATCGCATTACTCGCCCGGAAAAAGCGCTGGAAAACCCGGGGTTGCTGGATACGCGGAATGCCTATTCCCTGGTCGGCGACTGAAATCATAATCCAGCCGTCTTCCGCGGTGATGGTGATGGTAACCTCTCCGCCCTCGTTAGAGTATTTGATCGCGTTATCAACTACGTTTTGGATGGCTAATAACAGCTTCTCTTGGTCGGCCTTAATAAGCGGCAGTTTCTTTTTTCCCGAATGGAAGATTATTTTTATCTTCTTTTGCCGGGCAGTCGGTTCGGCCGTGGCAATAACTTTTCTGATCATCTCTTTGAGATCGGTTTCCTCAAGCTCATAGAGGAACCGCCCTTCTTCTATCCGGGAAACATTCAGTAGGTCATTAACCAGATTAATCATTCGTTGGTTGCTACGATAGGTTTTTTTCATTAGGGCCAGCTGGCCGCTATTGAGTTCGCCTTCGTCTCCATTTAGTAACATATTCAGGCTCCATTTAATCGCCGAAAGTGGCGTCCTGAGCTGATGAGCAGCAATTGAGACAAATTCTGTCTTCATACGCTGAACCAGTTTTTCTCGAGAAACGTCATGAAAAACCACCAGATAATCACTACCTTCATTAGAGCTCGACATCGGCACCGTTGAAACTTCAAAAAAGACGCCTTCTTTTAATTCAAAGCCGGCCCTTTTAACCATTCTCAAGTGGTGGCCATCGAGAATATGTGGCAGAGCCGGTTTCAGATTTGAGTTTTCGCCCAGCTCAAGCAATGACCGCCCCTGGTCTGACTCTTTAAACCCAAATATTTCTCGGGCCCGGGTATTAATCATTTCAACTAAGCCATGGCGATTAACCACCAAAAGAGCGTCAACAAAGTTATTAATGATCGTCATGGTTTTTTCTCTCTCTTCTTCGGCCCGCTGGCGAGCCTCTTCCGTGTCTTCTAAAATATTTAACAGAGCTTCTGTTGTCTCTTTCATTTGAGAAACTTCCTCGTCTTTATCCGAAATTTCCACTGTTTCCAGCCGCTGCTTGAGTTTTTGGTTTAGCTCTTTAATCTGACGCTCTTTTTCTCTGAGCTTTTGAGTATTTTCAGCCTTAAGAGCATTTTGTTCCTGCCGGAGGCGAGCTACCTGATACCCTTCTTCTTTAAGTTTGTCTTGCAGAACTCGATTAATTTTTCTTAGCTGGTCCGAAACCCAATTTGTCTGTTCCTGAAAATGGTTGACAGCAAATTGAACCATAAAGATCACTAATCCCGAAACAACCAATAAGAAGCCTTCCGTCATTGGTTCGCTAAAACAGACGTTATCTCCAAAGTCAAATAGAAAACGGCAGTTGCTACTAAGGAAAATCAATATCGCCAAAGCGAACCAAATCAGAGCATAAAAGAAGTTTTGATAAACATTGTCTTCTCGGAAGAAGGGCGCAATGAGAATAATATAAAAGACGTAACAGATGATAGCCAGGTAGGACAGGGGGATCTGGTAGGCGGCGGCCATCGGAGCAAAAAGGTAGAAGGTCAACCAGATTGTCAAAACCTCTAAAACAAATATTCCCGAGAGAATGTGCCTAATTTGTTCCAGCGAAATCGACTTCGTTGTCCGAACAAAGCGGGCCGCCAGAAAGAACAGCAGAAAAGAAAAAATAATAAACCCAGCGCAAAGAGCAATTAACAGCATGGAGTTGGTCTCCCGGCCCAACATCAACAAAATAAGCAGTATCAACGAAAATACCGGCAGGAAAAGCTGTCTTAACCTGGTCTGTTGCTCAATTCTCTTAATTAATATCCTCTTCTCGGCCTGGGTGGCAAGCTCTTTACTCTCCATCCTTTTGCTTCTTTAATTTTTCCAGAGCCTCTTTTTGTTGCGCTAATTCTTCTTTCAGTTGAACCATCTTCAGCTCTCGACCGACAACCATCCGCCGAAATCTTTCCAGCTCTTCGATTCTTTTTCGGAGCGCTTCTGTTTTTAGCCGATTCTCTTGGCGCAACAGCTCGGCTTGTTCCTGTAGCTCCCGAGTCTTGGCCTTAATTCTGATCTCTAAAACAACCGCCGTTTCTTTAAGCTCTCGCCCTTGAAGATATGTTTTATAAAGGAACTTTTGAGTGCGAACGCTGTTCCAAATGAAAAAGGCCGTCCCAACCAGAGAGAGAATAATCATGAACAGAAAAACCAACAGAGCTGAAGGGTCGGCTTGAAAGATAATCTGGTGATTAAAATAGAAATAAATAAGCCCGATTAAGCCGATAAAGGCCGAGGCCAGTGAGTCAGCAACAGGAAAAAAGTTGGCTTGAATAAAGTTAATCAAAAGCAGGCCAAAAACCAAGTAAGGCAGAAGAATTAATACCCATTCGGCTGGAGAAAGAAAAACTAAGTAGAAAAAGAGAAAGGTTAAAAATAGGTTATTCGTCCAAAGCACCAAGCGTTCAAATCCGGGACGATAGGCTAGGGGGAAGTTAATCACTAGCCAAGCTGCCCAGAACAACAGCAGATTTCCAAAGCTGAACAGAGGAGAAAACTTAAGAACATCAAGATATGTGCTCAGAAGAAAACAGGTAACTAAAGCTCCGATGTAAATAAAAAAGAAGTTGATGAAAGAAAACTTTTCTTTCCCTAAAAATTTCTGAAATTCTCTATCCCGAACTAATTCCGAGGCAAAGATATTCTTCATGTTCTGCTTAAATCTCGAGCCAGAACTTTCAGGCCCATTTGATCTAATAATTTAATGGCTTCTTTTTTATTATAGCTTTTTATTCGATATTTTTCTAATTCTAAAGGCACAGGAGCGTCGTTTTTTATGCGGCCCAAATCGCGACTCAGAAAAGCCTGTTCCTTATTTTCAGTCAGCTTTTTCCTGAGGCCCAGAGGAATCTCTTCTAGGTGACGATAAATATCTTCCAGCGAGCCAAAGCGTTTAATGAGCCCTCGACCAGTTTTATCACCCACCCCAGGAACCCCGGGAATATTGTCCGAAGAATCACCTTTCAACCCCTTTAGCTCAATCAGTTGCTCTGGCGCAAGCCCCTGATATTTGTCTTTAACCTCGGACAAACCCAAAACTTGATACTGGCTGACCCCTTGTCGCAAGAGAGCCACTTTAGTGTTTTTATCAACCAATTGAAGCAGATCAGAGTCCCCGCTGACGATGAGCTTGCCGACCTGGCTGTCGACCCCTTTAACTAAGGAACCGATTAAGTCGTCCGCCTCTAGTCCCTCTTTTTCTAGAACTGGAACTTGCATTGATTTAAGAATTTTTTTAATTACCGGAATCTGCTGATAAAGCTCTTTCGGAGCTTTAATCCTGGTTGCCTTATATTCCGGAAAAGCCTGGTGGCGAAAAGTCGGCCCGGGCGAGTCAAAGGCCACCGCTAAGTGAGTCGGCTGGTACTCCCGAATAATCTTAAAAAGAACCCGAAAAAACCCGTACACTGCTCCCACTGGCTGGTTTTGTTTGTTTGTTAGAGGCGGCAAAGCGTGAAAAGCCCGGTGAATAACGGCATTGCCGTCAACTACCGCCAGGCTGGCTTGGCCAAAATTTAAATCAAGCTGATTTTCCATAAAGATAAGCCTTGACCTGGTTTAAGAGGTCAGTTTCCCCTTTTAAAGTAATTTCTCGCTGATGCTCGCTTTTGAAAACAAAACAGAGAATCAATCCAGACGGACGAAGGCGGCCCAGGCGCTCGCTCCATTCAATCGCGACAATATTTTCTGAGCAATTGATTATCTGCCTGAAGTTAATCTGATCTAAAAACCGATCGTCTTCCTTTGCCAGGCGATAGAAGTCCAGGTGATAGAAGTTTTTAAGATTACCGGCTTTAACTGGATACCTTCGGGACAAAACAAAAGTCGGGCTGGTGATAGGATGACTAATTCCCAGCCCCCGGGCCAGCCCTCGAACAAAGGTTGTTTTCCCGCCGCCTAGGTCGCCTTCTAAATTCAAAACTAAAGCCCGCTTTTCCTTTTCGGGCCGATTCAGACACCAACTAGCCAGTTTCTGCCCTATTGCCTCGGTCTCCTCGGGGCTTTGAGTGGTTAATAACATAATTATAATTGACGATTGGCTAAAAATGGGATAAATTAACGAAACAAGAGAAATGGATTTACGTCAACTTTCAGAATTTAAAAGACTGATTGAAAACAGCCGAGAGATCGCCCTAGTCCCTTCGCTAGAAACGAGGGGCGAATCTTTGTTTTCCGCTTTAGCTCTACTCTTCAGTTTAGATAATTTAAACCGAAAAACAAGTTTATTACTTGAATCTCTGCCACCTTCAATAATCGGCCTAGAAGAGGCTCAATCATGGCGAGACAAGCCGACAATAATTATTAATCGTCCTTCGGCTGATAAAATTTCCCAGATAAGATACAATAAAAACAATGGGCGGGTTTACCTCCACATTAACGCTCATAATGATTCTGTCCGGGCCGAGGACGTGGCTATTGCTTTCGAGCCCTTTAAAAACGAACCCGATCTATTTATCTGCCTGGGTTTTTCCAGTAGCAAACAGATAGTCCATCCACAGTTTCGCCAAAGATCAGACCGGGCGGCTGTTGTCAATATAGATAATCATCGGGAAAACGAGACCTTTGGCCAGGTTAACTTAATCAATCCAGGGAAGCCCTTGGCGGAAATAGTGGCTAATGCCATCAAGGCGATTGATGAAAATTTAATCGATCAGCGAGTGAGCGCCTATCTCTTAAAAGGGCTAAAGCTCTACACCTCCCCGCAGGAATTTTCAAATAACTCCTGCCAGTGGATAGCTGAGCTAGTCAACCAAGAAGCCCTCTCATATATTCCCAACCCCTGCACCACCGAAGATATTGAACAGCTTTCGCTGCTTGAAAGATCTATTCGTAAATTGGAATTTTATCCGGCTAAAAACCTGGCTGTTTTAGGTTTGCCCTATTGGGAAAACCAAGGCCTATATTCTAATGATATAATTTTTTTAATCGAAGAGCTGAGGTCCCGCCTGCTTGATCTAAAAAACTTAATCGTTCTTTGGCAGCCCAAAAGAAGCCTGACCCAAGGAATTGTTTATCTTGATGAAAAAGACCGGCTGAAGCAGCTATCCTATCTCTACCCCGGCCAATATCAAGAAAGCCGAGGGCTGTTTACCGTTAATCAGCCAGACTTAAGTATCATCAAGAAACAATTAACTAATTATCTTCTCTCTTTATAATGGACGATAAAGACATTGAGCGCAACGTCAAAATTGATCCTCAGGTTTCTGATGAAATCTTGCCTCGTTTGTATAGTATTCGCGACCTGAAAAGGCTAATCCGCTACAACTCCGAGGAAAGCATATCTCGCCTAGTTGACATTATTATGGGCGGCGCAATTACCCTGGGCTCTTCCGACGTTCACCTTGAGCCTGAGGCAGAAAAGGCCCGCCTCCGATTAAGAATTGACGGTATTTTGCAGACGGTTGACTTATTGCCCTTAAAGTTATATCGACAGATCGTTTCCCGAATTAAGTTTTTAGCTAAGTTAAAATTAAACATCAGCAAAAAGGCTCAAGACGGAAGGTTCGGCATTGATTTTGAGAAGGAGGGCCGGGAAATTGAGATAAGGACCTCGGTCCTTCCTTCCAGTTATGGCGAAACAATTGTGATGAGAATCCTCGATCCGGTTGCCTTATTAGACATTGAGGGATTGGGTCTCCGCCCCGACCTGCATCAGGACATTCTGAAGGAGTTAAAAAAGCCAAATGGCATGATTATCTTGACCGGTCCGACCGGATCTGGAAAAACAACGACTCTTTACGCTTTTCTTAAAAAGATTAATCATCCTGAGATTAAGATCATCACCATTGAAGACCCGATCGAATATCAGCTACCGGGAGTTTCTCAGACCCAGGTTAATCCCCAGCAAGGTTATGACTTTGCAAAGGGGCTGGCGGCTATCGTCCGCCAAGATCCAGATGTAATTCTAGTCGGCGAGATTCGAGATTATGAAACGGCCCACATTGCCCTCCAAGCTTCTATGACCGGCCATTTAGTATTTAGCACTGTTCATACTAATGATGCGGCCGGAACGGTTGCTCGAATAGAAGCCCTGGGAGAGAAGCCTCATAACATTGCTCCCGCCCTGAATGTCGCCATTGCTCAGCGTTTAATTCGACGAGTTTGCCTGGAGTGCGGACAATTGGGAAAACCAAACGAACAGGACTTCAAAGAGATCAAGGATGGACTGGCCGCCCTGCCCTCAACAGTCAAAGTGCCTGATTTTAATAAAGACACTAAGATATTTTATGCCAATCCCGAAGGCTGCCGCTCCTGCAACTTCACTGGATATCGGGGAAGAATTGGAATTTTTGAAGCTTTCTTTGTGGACGACGAAATGGAAGAATTAATCCAGCAATCACCCAGCATTCCCGCCCTAAGAAAAAGGGCCATTGAAAAGGGTATGGTTCCTATGTATTATGATGGTTTGGTTCGAGTAGTTAACCATATCTCAACCTTGGATGAAGTACATCGAGCAACAACCAAGGTTCAGATTAATGAAGAGAGTTAGTCTTCTTGTTTTATTGTTGTTGCTGGTGGCCCGGCCAGCTTCGGCTTTAATAATTGTTGAGGTTCAAATTGCTGGTGATCAAGCCAACCATGATTATGTTAGAATATATAATGACCTGGATCGAGAAATTGATGTCAGTGGCTATCGATTAAGAAAAAAGAGCTCTACTGGCAAAGACTACTCTCTGCGTCTTTTTCCCAAAGGCACCCTTATTGGCCCTCAGGATTGTTTAACCTGGGCTAATTCCCAAGAAGGTTTTGCTGAAAAACTAGAAGCTGATCTGTCTAGCGCGGCCACCCTGTCTGTCAACAACAGCATTGCCTTAATCAGCCCCGAGGGCGAAGTAATTAGTGCCCTAGCCTGGGGACAGGGAAACAATCAATATCAAGAAGGTCGGCTCCGCCTGCCGAATCCCGAGCCGCATCAACAGATCAAAAGAAAATTAGTTAATGAAAAATACCAAGACAGCCAGTCAAACTATGATGATTTTTACCTGACGGAACGGCCGGCATCGGCGCAGGCCTCTTCAGTGGTAGAACCTGCCCCCTTGCGCCGGCAAAGCTCTTCCTGGTTTGGCTTGATTCTGGCCGCTGTTGCGGTAAGCTTATCTTCTGTAAAGATTTTCAATGTTTATTATCAAAAAAAATTAAAACAATCATGAGTGGACATTCTCATTGGTCAACTATTAAACACCGTAAAGAGTCTCAAGATAAAAAAAGAGGGGCCGTTTTTTCACGCATGACTCGCTTATTATCTATCGCTGCCCGGGAAGGAGGCCCCGACCCGGAGACAAACTTTGAGCTCCGCAACGCTATTGACAAGGCCCGCTCGGCTAATATGCCTAATAAAAACATCGAACGGGCGATCCAACGAGGCGCTGGGCTAGGGGCTGACCGAGAAGAGTGGTTTAAGGTAAACTACGAAGCTTTTGGTCCTGGCCAAACAGCCCTATTAATAGATGGAATTACTAATAATAAAAACCGAACCCTAGAAGAAGTTCGGGGTATTTTAAACAAATACGGTGGAAAGATGGCTGAGTCTGGTTCAGTTCGATGGCTTTTTGTCCAAACCGGACAATTAATTGTTTCGCCTTCATCAGAAAATAAATCAGACTTAGAATTAAAAGCCATTGAGGCTGGAGCGACCGATGTTGAATGGGATGAAGAATATTTAATTGTCTACGTTAAGCCCGAAGAATTAGAAAAATCAAAGAAGCATCTAGAAGAAGCAGGCTTGTCGCTTAAAGAACATTCTTTAATTTGGCGGCCCCAAAAAAACCTCCAGTTAGATGAAGCCAACCAGCAAAAGTTAAACCGTCTTTTAGAAGCTTTAAGCGATCACGACGACGTACAAGAAGTATATCTTAATGCCGAACTATGATTGTTCTCGGTATCGATCCCGGAACAGCTGAAACAGGCTATGGTTTAATTTCCTGCCAGCGCCAGCGGCCCAAAATAGTTGACTGCGGGTTAATCGAAACTGCGTCAGACCGAGAAGACCCCTACCGCCTTCTGATAATGGAAAAAGAAACTCGCCGCATTATTCGCCAATATCAACCTGATGTTTTAACGATTGAAAGCATCTTTTTCTTCCAAAACCGCCGCTCCGCTTTAGCCGTCAGTCAGATGAAGGGTGTTGTTTTATTGGCAGCAGAAAAACACAAACTGCCGATCTATGAGTTCAGCCCCCTAGAGATTAAATTGGCCGTCACCGGATGGGGCCGGGCCGATAAAGAAGAGATGAGGCTGGCCGTCCAGCAGTTATTCTCTCTAAAGGAAAATCATTATTCTCATCATGCCACCGACGCCCTGGGGGCCGCCGCCTGTTATCTGATTAAAAACAAACTACTTGATCCTGTTGACTGGAAGAATAAGAAATGAAAAAAAATAAGACAAAGAAAAAGAAGTCTCTTTTTTTAAGACTGGTGTCCGTTTTTATTCAGATTATCTTGATACTTCTCTTAGCGGGAGTTGTTTTAGCCCTGGCTCTTTTTCTTTATTATACTCATGACTTTCCTCGACCCGATAAATTTGTCCGAACCACGGCCGCTCAACCAACTCGAATTTATGATCGTGACGGCGAAATTTTACTTTACAATGTCTTTGGAGAGGAAAACCGTTTAGTTGTTCCGCTGGAAGAGATATCTGAATATGCTCAGCAGGCCGTTATCGCTCTTGAGGATGCTCGATTTTACGAGCACCGAGGAGTTGACGCCCGCGGTATTATGCGAGCTGTTTTGACTGATTTAAAACTCCGGCGGCCAGCTGAAGGCGCCTCGACTATTTCTCAGCAGCTCATCCGGTCTCACTTCCTGACCACTGAAAAAACAACTGAAAGAAAAATCAGAGAGGTTCTTTTAACTCTTGAGTTGGAGCGCCAGTATTCTAAAGATGAAATATTAGAGTGGTATTTAAACCAGGTTCCTTTCGGCTCTAACTTCTATGGAATTGAGTCGGCCAGCCAGGGCTTCTTTAATAAACCAGCTGCCCAATTAACCCTGGGAGAGTCGGCTACTTTGGCTGCTTTAATTCAAGCGCCAAGCGCTCTTTCCCCTTACAGTGGAAACTTAGAAAAGTTAGTGGCGCGCCAACAACATGCCCTAAACCGAATGGAGTTACTTGGCTTTATTACCCAGGAAGAGCTAGGCCAGGCCCGAGAGGAGGAGATTAATTTCAATGAAATTATTCATTCTCTAAAAGCTCCCCACTTTACCCTGCAGGTGCTTCAGCAACTAGAAGAGATGTATGGCCGTTCGAGGCTAGAAAGAGACGGCCTGAAGGTTTATACCACCTTAAATTGGGATCTTCAGCAAAAAGCAGAAGAAATTATTAAAAAGAAGGTTAATGACTACGAAGTTTTTAGAATTTACAACGGATCTTTAGTTGCCATTGATCCTCAAAGCGGAGCTGTTTTGGCTTTAGTTGGATCAAAAGACTACTTTGCACCATCCTATCCTGAAGATTGTACTCAGAATTGTCTCTTCCAGCCTCATTTTAATGTTGCTGTTTCCGGCGAACGGCATCCCGGGTCTGCTTTAAAGCCCTTTATCTATGCAATGGCTTTTCAAAAAGGCGCGACCCCTGATGACATCGTTGTTGATGAGTTAACTAATTTTGGCCGCTGGGGTGGGTCTAACTATATTCCCAGAAACTACGACGGACTTTTCCGAGGTGAGGTAACCCTGCGCAGTGCTTTAGCTCAGTCATTAAACATCCCTTCGGTTAAGGTTTTTTTGGAAAAAGCAGGTATTGAAGACAGCTTAAAATTACTCGAAGAAGCGGGTATTAAAAGCGATCTACCCGCCGTACCCTCTCTAGTTTTAGGCGGGGGCGGAGTAAAGTTATTTGAGCTAGTTGCTTCATACGGTATTTTTGCCACCGAGGGGCTTAAGGTTCAACCATTCCTGATTGACCGAATTGAAGACAGTCGAGGACAGATAATTTATGAAAATAATAATTTGGTTAGCCAGAGAATTCTAAATCGTCAGGTCGCTCAAGAAATAAATGACATTTTATCCGATGAAGATGCCCGGGCCCCAATGTTTGGCTACAACTCAAATCTCTTTTTGCCTCAATATCCTGAAGTTTCAGTAAAGACCGGAACTAACCAAGACTATAAAGACTTTTGGGCTATTGGCTATAATCAAAGCTTGGTCGCCGGAGTCTGGTTGGGTAATAACAACCAGCAATCAATGGTTCAGCGACCTTCAGTCAGCACCGCTGGAGCTATCTGGAATGAGTTTATGACTTACGCTTTAAATTCGATAAACCAGCCTTAGTTAGAGCGAATAGGCATCAAGACATACAAATAACTCTGGTCGTCGCCGGATTTAATCAAAGCGGCTTTATCAGAATCAGTTAAGCCAATTTGAGCGTCTGAGCCACTTAAATTAAGTAAGGCATCTGATAAAAACCGGCCATTAAATGAAACCTCTGTCTCGCCGCCTTCAATTTCAGCAACTAAGGAGGATTTAAATTCTCCAACTCGCGAACTGCGAGCCTCTATTTTTAATCGGCCTTCTTCAGACTGGGTTGAAAGCCTAACCTCATAGGTTTGATCGGAAAGCAGGCTGGCTGCCTTAATCTTTCCCATAAATTCATGTCGATCGACTCTAATTTTGACCGATGATTTTTGTGGAATAACCTCCTGATAGCGGGGATAAGTTCCTTCAATTAGCCGAGAAACCATTTCTATTTCCAAGCTTAAAGGCGCTTCGCCTAAGGTAAATTCAAACCTAATTTGATTATCATCTCCAGAGACTTTAATTAAATTATTAGTCTCGCCGATAATACCAATTAGATGATTAACCGCTTTAGCTGGTAAAATCATCTCTCGGTCTTTTTTCGCCTTTACAGACAAAGAAATGTTTTTCTGAGCGAGGCGATAACTGTCGGTAGCCGCAATCGTCAACTGGTCACCACTTATTTTAAGATAAACTCCGGAAATCTCCGGACGAGATTGAGAGGTTGAAACACAGTCAATGACCTGAGCTAATCCTTTACTTAGCTCGGATCCGTTTATTTCAACTGAAAAATCATCATTAGGTTGAGGAATAACCGGAAAGTCTTCCGATACCAAGGTTTGTAGAGATGTTTCGTTGTCGTCGTCTTTAATAACTAAGCTGTTTTTAATCAGCTCTAAAGAGACCTTGTCTCCGCTCATTAACTTGCCAAGCGCGGAAAGAATTCTAGCTGGAACAACGGCTTGGCCGCTCTTTGATATTTTAGCAAGAGCAGAAACCCTTATACCTACTTCTAGATCTGTTGCTGAAAACTGGACCGTATTGTCGTCGGCTTTAACCATTACTCCTTCCAAAATAGGAAGACTGGCGCTTTTAATAGCCGCTCGACTGACAATAGAAACGGCTTGGTTTAATTTTTCTCGGAGGACTTCGATTTTCATAATAATAATAATTTAATTATTTAAATATATAGTTGTTGTTAGGGTAAGTTTTCCTGGGGAGAAAAGATGAAAATTCTTTTAGATAAAGAATTTTAAAGATTTTATTTTGGGGAGAGGCGGTGGACAACCACGAGAGAAAATCTGGTTTAAAATAGAGGGCTTTAAAAACGGTCAATCTTATCCCTTTATTGTACCATATTTACCCACCGGTTATTCAGCTTTATTCCCCATAAATTCTTTGCCGAATCATACTAACTTCATCAGCTAATCTGCCGTCTTGATCAACTTCCTTCTCAATTTTATGACAGGCATAAATTACGGTTGTATGGTCTCTTCCGCCGAATAAGTTGCCTATACTTAAGTATGATTTTTTTAGGTCTTTTCTCAGTAGATACATAGCGATCTGGCGGGGAAAAGCAACATCTTTTTTCCGAGTAGCTGAAGTCAGGTCTTTTAAATCTAAATCATAAAAATCAGCCACGCTGCTAATTATCTTCTGAGGCGAAGCTGATTTAGTTTGGGTCCGGGTTAAATCCTTTAAAACCTTTTGAGCTACTTCGGTGTTTAATTTATTTTTCTTAATATTTTGATGAGCAATCAGACGCCTTAAAGCCCCCTCTAGCTCCCGAACATTGTTTTGAATATTAGTTGCGACATAATCTAAAACTTCCGAATCAATCTCGGCTTTCCACTCTTTAACTTTAGTCTCAAGGATAGCCCGCCGGCTCTCATAGTCAGGCCGGCTAATATCGACCACCATTCCACCCTCAAATCTTGATTTTAATCTTTTTTCTAGGGCCGGAATCGCGCTTGGCAAGCGATCAGAGGAGAGAATAATCTGGCTGTTTTTTTCATACAACGCATTAAAGACATGAAAAAACTCTTCTTGGGTTTTTTCTTTTCCGGCGATAAACTGAATATCGTCGACAATTAATACATCAAGCTGTTGAAGTTCTTTTTTGAGCGACTCGATGCTGCGCTCATAAATACTGGCAACAATTTGGGAAACCAGCTTGTCGGCTGAAATATACCTGATCTTCATTTCATCTTCTTCATCAAGCTTATTGCCCACAGCCTGAAGAAGATGGGTTTTTCCCAGACCGACTCCGCCATAAACAAACAAGGGGTTATAAGCTCGGCCGGGTTCTCGAACGACTGCTTCGGCTGCCGCAAAGGCCATCTCGTTAAAAGAAGCAACAATGAAATCTTTGAAGTTATAGCGAGTATTTAATCCGGTTCTCGGATTGAGTTGAAACTCTTCAAATTGTATTTGCTTGGTATTAACAGGAACCGGCGGGCTGACCTCAGCCCTGGTTCTGTTTTGCTTAGAGACAAAATAGTCTACTTTTTTAATTTTAGAGCAGACTTCGTTCAAGGCTTTTAAAATATCTGAATGATATTTTTTCTTTAGCCATTCTTGAGAAAAGCTATTAGGAGTACCAATTGAGACGGAGTCTCCCTGCCAATCAAGAATAACCGCCTCTTTAAACCAGGCTGCAAAATTAGCGCGAGAAACACTAAACTGTAGGCGGGCTAGGGCAGCTTGCCATAACTCTTCCTTGGTCATAGTGTACTCACTTTACCACAATTAAAAAATCAAGAGAACTACTAAAAAACCCCTTAATAGTGGGGCTTTTGAGGTGGTGGGGATAAAATGTTAATACTTTGGGCAAAAAAAGTTAATTGACTAAAGACTTTTTGACTGATAACCTTTAGGGGTTAAGTTATTATGTTACCCCGCCCGAATCGTTTGACTAAAAAAAAAGAATTTGAAAAAACCTACCAACAGGGAAAGGCGGTCGGAGGAGAGTTTCTTTTAGTCAAGATAAGTCCAAACCAGGAAAATAAAACAAGAGTCGGGATTGTTGTAAGCAAAAAAGTAGCCAAAAAGGCAACCGAGCGAAACAAAATAAAAAGGAGAATAAGGGAAATTGTAAGAAGCGAAGTTCTTGAAGGGAAAACAGTCGGGGATATTGTAATTATTGCCAAACGATCTTCGGAAAAATCAAGCTATCAGGAACTGAAAGCAGACTGGGAAAACATTTTATTAAAACTATCCTAATTTTATGTTAATTGGAGATATATTTAATGTTTTACTTTATCAGCCGATTCTTAATCTGCTGATCTTATTTTATGTTTATCTTCCCGGTCAGGATCTGATCTGGTCGGTTATTTTGGTAACAATAATAATTAAATTGATCACCTTTCCCATTTCATTGAAGGCCACCCGAACCCAAGAAAAGATGAGCAAGATTGACGCCGAGATGAAAGAGATTAGGAAAAAATATAAAAAGGACCCGGCGGAGCAGTCTCAAAAAATAATGGCCTTGTATAAAAAATACAACATCAGCCCTTTATCAAGCCTTGTTTATCCGCTGATCCAGTTGCCGATAATTATTGCTATTTTTAGAATCTTTCAAGACTTAAGTGTTTTGGCTCTAAACAGCCACCTTTATTCTTTTACGCCTTCTCTGGAAGCGGCCGAGCTGACATTTCTCGGTAACCCGGACCTAGTCCAGTCGAATATTATCTTGGCTGTTGTCGTTGCGGTAATCCAATATTGGCAGCTTAAAACAGCCGAAACATCGGGCAAAAAGAGCGGCTGGCAAAAGAATATGGTCTACTTTCTTCCAGCCTTTGCGTTTATTGTCTTAACTAGATTAAGCGCTGTCATTGGAGTATACTGGTTAATAAACACCCTGTTTATGATTGGGCAACAATATTATCTTAAGAAAAAGTCATTATGTTCCGACCCTCCGAAACAGAAAAAATAAAGGAAAAAGTCAGAAAGTTTTTCAGTTTTTTAGATGTTGATTCACCTATTAAGTTTGAAGAGATAAACTCAGATACCATTAAGATCTCTTTTTGGGTTGAAGAAGCACCTTTCTTTATCGGTGAAAGAGGCGAAACTTTAGTTGAGACTCAGAACTTAATTAAGAAAATTTTGGCCAAAGAGACCGGCCGCCATCTTTTTATCGACCTGGATATTAATAATTATAAAGAAAAGAAAGCCAAATACCTAGAGGATTTAGCCCGGACAGCGGCTGATCAGGCTGCCTTAACTAAAAAGCCACAGGCTTTAAAACCAATGTGGGCTTGGGAGCGCCGGATTATTCACTCTGCTCTGGCCGAAAGGCAGGATGTCTACAGCCAAAGCAGCGGGCGCGGTCATCAGCGTCACATTGTGATCTACCCGGCTAGTTGAATTATTGTAAGGGGATGATGGCGATGGACATGATCTCACGATTTTCGTCTCCAAGAACATATGAGCCAATTAGATTGGGGGTATCTCGATCGATAACTGTACATCTTCCTGTGAAATTTAGTCCAGAATTTAGAACAACCAGAAATTTTCCGTCAACTTTTACAGAAAGAATGTTTTCTTGTCTTCCTCCCGTCCAGTGATCTAACGGATCATTAATTCTCCAGATAGAGTCAGTTGTGTTTTGGCTTATAATCTCACTAGCTTCAACAGTATGGCATTCAACCGGATTATTGGGATCCTCTATAGATCCATAATTCAATAAAGGGCAAAAGGTGACTTGGCCTGAAAAATCATTAGCGATGTTTCGTCTAAAGATGTAAGCGCTCTGAGGGGTCTCTCTACTGCCAATTTGAGCATTCGGAAAATTCTGTCTAGGAAGGAAACAGTTCTGGCCCTGTCCGGGAATAGAAGGCCTTTCGCTAAAAATAATCTGACACTCTCCGTGATATCCCTCGGAGGAGAAAAACACCCCTCCCCACGAAACATAATCAAACCAATCCTCATCTTCGCCTCGGGGCACTCTTAATATGGAAACGGCCTCTTTGTCAAAACGAGAAGTTGGTCGAGAGTAGGCCATAGTCGGCATATTGCGACTAAAATCGCTAAAATCATACGAACAATTGTCAGTAGGAAAGATAACAAACCCGGGGCTTCTCCTTACTGGATACACAGATCTGATAAACTGAATTCCGAGGTGACTAAGCGGCCACCAAATGTCATTGTTTAGCTGTCTCTTCATGTTTATCATAGACTGTTGATCTCCCTGGTAATCGGGCTCTTCAAAGAAAAAGACACTGTGAATTCTTGGCTCTTTGCTCCGGAAGTTTATCTCCTTAGGGATAAAACCAATTCTAGCCAAATCATTGACGCTTTGATCGAAACAATAGATTCTCTCAACCCGGCAGCAGTTATAGTGGGTATAAGGAGCTTGGCCGATTACCTGCTGACAAGTATCATTGTTTATAGGAGCCCATGTCTCGGGACACTCTTCTCGCCAGTAGACCTGGTCTCCTTTTAAGCAATATCCTTCAGCGGGAAGATCTATTTTTTGAGTAATTGAGCCAAAGATATGGGGATTGATTGTGGTTAAAATGAGGTGAGCGAATAAAATAATAGCAACGCCGGATAGTCCGCCAATAATACGATTAATACCCTCCTTCATTTTATTGGGCGAACCGGCTGAGGTTAAATAAATTAACCCGCCCCAGATCAATATAATCAAGGCGGCAATCCCAGTTAAGCTAATAATGAAATAATAAATATACTCTAGATATTGCGGTAGAGTAGCGTCTTCTCCAATGGTATCAACCCCGGGAATGTCGGGGTAGGTTGTTTCTAACTGACGAACCTGGGCGTCGCCGACTACGACTAATGGAGATAAAAACAATAAGGCAGTTAAAGCAAAAAATAATATATTTTTAGGCATAATTGATTATTTTATAAGGCAGAAATAGTCAAACATTAAATTACGAATAGCAGATAAACAATCCTGACTATTGCGATCAGCCTGACAGGCAGCTCGCTGCTGAGGGGTCAATCTCTCACTGTTATAAGGATAGCACGTTTCGAAAAAGGGACTAATCTGCCACTTATCTAAAGCTTGATTGTCCAACAAATAGCGACAGTTAACGGCCCGGGCAACGGTTCTTTCAGTATAATCAACCTGGAAGCCACTAACGCATCGTTGCAACTTTTTCTGGCTGTCCTGAAGCTGATTAAACATCTCTGTCCGGCTTGGCTGATTGTTGGCTAAACCAGTGGCTCGAATTAAGCTAACAACAGTATCGTGCTGTTCCCTGATTAATCCATAAGCATTAGTGGTTTCGCCTTGTCTCTGATTAATAACAGTCTGGGGGCAGGGATAAGGATTATATTCCTCGGGCTGATTAAGAGTGGGCAGGCAGGTTGAACAAGAGCAGCCATCGCAGGGTTCCGCACAGGCGTTACACAAACAGCCGTGCCAGGTGTCGCAAGAGATATTGCAGAGCGATTCATCCCCTGGTTCGTACTGGGTCTGGATGACGCCATTGCAGGTACATCGCGTTGGCAAGAGATACAAGAGGCAGAGGTTATCCGGGTCATTTTTATCAAAAGAAGGACAGGTAATTCTAGGAACGCCGTTCCGAACCATCCCCACCAAGGGGGCTCTGATTGCATCGATATAGGCTCGGCTGCTGTCAATCAATTGGCCCAGCTCAATATAGCCAGCTCGGTAACCATTGACTACATCGTGATCAATGTTGAATTCTCGAGTTAAGACTAGTTCGGTTGTTTCGACCGGAACATTGCTTTCAGGCTGAGGACAGTAGAAGGTTACCGGATTGCCGGTTGATTCCTGGCAGCGTTCGCCATCTGATTGAATACGGCACATAATGCCAAGCTCGTCGTCGGCTTCCCGGTCTAATTCTCCATCTTGTTGGTTAATATAGTATTGGGAACACTTGTAAGAAACATTGTCTTCACCGGCCCGAGCAAAAGGCACCTCAGTCCCTTTTTCTAAAACGTCAAGATTGCAAACACCGCAAGCTAGCTTTGCTTCGCCTTCTTCTTCGCAGTCGGTGCAGTTGAATTCGTGGCACCAGTAATCTGTTCTGACTTGTTGCTCCTCGGGGCAACTCTCTCCCCAGCGAGCCTCGTTGCCGTTAAGACAAAACTTGTTAACCTCTGTTTCAACATAAGGAATCGAGTCCAGAGATGCTATTAAGTCCATAAAATTAGCTTGGGAAAGGTGAGTGCCGTAGCTACACTGGTCTCGATACATATCCCGGACCTTAACTAAATAACTTAAATCAACTTCAAGACTGGCAATGTGGGGTGGGAAAAAACGGTTAGCTAGATAGCGCACCTGGTTGATTAAGGTCATCTCATCATAATCTTCGGGTAAAACTTTGACGAGCTCGTTGTCTTGGAGCAGATCATGTCCTCCAACGATTTGTTCCATGTTTAAATTTTGGCGAATAACGTCTATGGCTGCTCGCTGAGCCCCACATGGATCGCCATCGCAGGATTGCCCACAGGGGCAAGTGCTATTATAGGCCGGGTCGCATGGACTACAGTTTTCCCAATAATCCCAGCACTGTTGAATAGCCAGCAAGCAGGCTTCATCCTCTGGCGCGCATTCCTCAGGGTTGCCACAAACCTCTGCCGGGTCTTCGCAGACAGCGCACTCTCCGCAATTACACTGTCCGCAGGAACATGCTTCAGTTAGTCTTTTTAATTCAAGGACTTGATTGTTTAAGGCCATGCTTTTTCTCTCAAAAGCCTGGACAACGCGCCTAATGCAGTCAAGCCGGTCGTTGTGCCCTATTGGATCGGTCTGAGTAAAGTTTCCCTGGTCGTCAAAGTCGTAGCAGAGGTAGGCCAATTCGGCGTCTTCTTTGGTTGCCTCACCCCAGATATCAGGGAATTCTTTGGCCATAATATAAATAATCCGCTCAATTTCTTCTTCTAATATCGGCTCCCCAGTGTGGCAGTCAACCAACCCTTCTCCCCCATAGCAGGTTATGTTTTTAGCTAATATTTTGGTCTCTAAAATTGTCCCGAAGGGGATCTCCTGATAGACATACGTGTCAGTATCCGGTTCCCGTATCGTTGGAGGGTCGGACGGCTCGGGGTTATCGATATCCCAAGGCGTAAAGATTCCGGTCAAAATGTCAGGATTTATTTGGTCGATAATGAGGTAGCCGCCAAAAACCAACCCAAATCCAACCAGGCCCATAATAATCCTTTGTCGGGCCTTAGCCATTAACATCGGTGATCCGCCGGCGGTTAAATAGCCCAATCCGCCAATTATTAAAACAACGAAGATTGCTATGCCGGACAAGCCGAATATGACGCTAAAGACGGTGTTAACCAGTTCGGGCAGGGTCTCAATATCGTCGCTGGGAATTTCCACCGCCAGAACACTAGCCGGGCAAATAATCAAAGCAAAAATTAAAATTTTTATTAAAAAATGCATCTTAACCATTTTTTTGCTCAAGATAGACTGCTAATACCCAGGTGAAGGATATTTTCCCGACAATCGGAATTGACTCAACCACCCCGGGGAGGCAAACTCTCTTCAGCCATTTTTTCATCAACAAAGAAGAAGGGTTGGATTTTTTCATAAGCCCCGGTTTTTTCCCCAGAGGTTTTTTAGGCGGCGTTACTGTAGGCTGTACTTCGGTGGCTTGATTTAGCTTTTTTGGCGCAGAATCATCGAGAGATGACGCCTGAGAAGGAGCTGTCTTCTGGGGTATTTCTGGCTCGAGAATTTCATGGCTTGTTTCTTCGGCAGATGATTGTGACCGCACAAACACAATCCAGAGGGTGAATATCAGACCACCCAAGAGAGATAAAATCCATTGAAGGATTATCGCGATCGGAGCTAGGATAATAGTAAGGGTTATGGCCGCCAGGATTATTCCGGCCATATCCAAAATAAAGGCGACAATATACATAATCGCGATGTCGATAGTAAATGTTTCCAATCCGCCCTGGCTTTTTTTAGCGCCACCCCCTAATAAACTCATCTCTCCTGCGAGCGCGTTGCGCTTCTTTAATTTTAATTACCTCCTCTGGGTCGCTAGTAATGATCTGGTCTTCAGCGTATGAAGCAACAACCTGAACTGCGACTCTCTTTGATCCGGCGAAGAAGAGCCCTTCGCCAACATTACTTGATAGTACTAGATGTTTTTCGCTCAGAGTTAAGGCAAAGGTTTTAACTAGAATATCAATTGAAGCCGGCGACTGTTTCATGAGTAGCTGGAGGGAGGAGTTGTTGAGAATCGGCACCCCATAAGGAGAGCCCAGAAAGTCATTGACATCTTGGGTAATAGTTGTCAGGCCAAGCCAGTACTTTCTGGCCCGCTTCGCCATCCCAAAAAGAAATGAAGCTCCATCTGGGGACTGCATCACCACCCAGGCCTCGTCAATGACCACAACTCTTTTCTTTAACTCTCCTCTTATTTCATTCCAGATGTGGTGGAGAATGATATACATCGCCATGGGCCGTAGTTCGTCTTCCATATCACGAATGCCAAAAACAACCAAATGGCGATCAATGTCGACATTGGTGTAGTTATTAAAGAAATTGGCATAGCTGCCCCGGGTAAATTTACGCGTTCTCTGGCTGAGAGACTCGGCCCCCTCCATGCTCTCTAAAACAGCCTGGAAATCATTCATTAGGGGAGGCTGAGCTCTGTCAAAGTTGTTATCGGGCGTAATGTCTTTAGCGGCGTAAGTCTCAACAATTGCCTGGTCAATGATGGCATCTTCTTCGGGTGTCAGTCCGCCCAACATAATTCTAAATAGGCCGACCAGCTCAACAACATTGCGTCGCAGGGCGTCTTCTGGTTTTTCATCTACTCCGATCTTAGGTAAATCAAAGGGATTAAGGTGGCTAGTCGAGTTAAGAGAGACTTTGACAAAAGAACCATCAGCTGCATCGCTCAAAAACTCATATTCATTCTCCGGATCCACGATCACTACGTCTATCCCTTCCATCATCAGTCTCAGAATTTCTAGTTTCGCGGCATAACTTTTTCCGCCGCCTGATTTTCCAAAGATCACCATGTTAGCGTTCTCCAGTGAAAAGCGATCAAAAAGCACTAGGGAATTATTATGTTTATTAATACCATAGAGAATGCCCTCATTAGAACTCAAGTCAAATGAAACAAAAGGAAAAACACTGGAAAGGGGAGAGGTATTCATAGGGGTGTGGATCATTAGCTCGTCAAGACCATAGGGCGAACAAGTTAAAAACCCATCTTTTTGTTGGAAGGAAGCTGGCTTGGTGTAAACCAGTCGGGACTCTAAGATAGAACGAATTTCCACCTCGGTATCGCGCAGCTCTTCTTCGTTGTTCCCCATAATGGCGAAGTAAATACCAACCTGAAACATTTTTTCCTGAGCAGTGCGCAACTTGTCGCGGAGATCTTCTACATCCTGAAAGGCAGTTTCTAGCTCCGGATCACGGACCAGGCCCTTCTCTTCGCGTTCCATTAATTCGGCTTGGATTTCAGTTGTCTTTTTCCTGAGTTTCTTAAGAATAGGGGCTGTTTCAACGGGGTGAAAGAAAAAGGAGATTGTTATCGGCCGATTCATGTTAATAATCGGGGTTAGCCAACCAACCGACAGATAGCGGGGATAAGAGAAGACAAACATAGTCCGAATTAGCCGCCCCCTTAAATCAATACTGTTCTGATTAACTTGAATCGAGGGAGGCGCAATTAAATCATGGAGGGTGACAAATCTACTGCCGGCCCCGGTAGTCTCGGGCTTACTTCCCTTGGTAAGTTTTTTCTTAATTTTATCTAACATAATCAATTAATAATTTCCGGCATAATAGACGGATAATAACCCCGTTCAGCTGAGTCTGGGTGGTGTAAAGCCCAAAGCATTTCAATTAGCTCCGGCGAGGTCAAAGGAACGGCCCCTAACTGGCACCGTCTCAGACCAATGGCGACAAATTCCATTCTTTGCATCAACTGGGAACGGGCGCGATTAAATGCTTCGTTTGATATCCGG
The DNA here is from genome assembly GCA_029559515.1 of bacterium. GTDB lineage: Bacteria > Patescibacteriota > Minisyncoccia > Minisyncoccales > UBA1441 > UBA1441. The sequence continues at coordinate 16,487 of JAKQBO010000009.1, read as the reverse complement.
GAGCCGGTTGGCGAAGTCTTCTTTTTTCGGAAAATTTCTCGAGTGGCTGAAACCGTTCCTTGAGCCTCAGTCAGGGTATAAGGAACCACAATATAAAAAGTCTTACTCATAATATCGCCCTTCTCTAAGACCTGCTTAATAAAACGGCGGTAATCAGCCGTCTGGGCTCTGATTAAGTCGTTGGTTTGCCGCTCTTCTAGATTTTTTAGCTTTTCCAAATAACCGGCCATATTCACTCGCCGAGAGTAAACTAAAATTTGAGTGGTAAAATCAAGAGAATTCAGGAAATTTTGAAACTGATAAATAATGGCCTGCTGTTCATCGGACGACTTTAAGGCGAAGTTAATTGACGACACCATTAAAATCCCCCTCAGGCCGCCACTTTTAAGGACGAGGACCCCTTCTTTTATCTCGCCGATTGGTAAAAATTGTTGGCTCGAGCCTTTCATGATTATTTAGATTCGATTCGGGTTTTTAGTTTTTCCAACCGGCTCCGCGGTGAAAGCTCCATCAAGGCCTGCTGGTCTTCGAGGTCAAGTTTGACATCGTTTGTCTTTTCGTCTTCGCTGCTAATTATCGGCAGGTCTTCAATTGATTGTCTCCGCCATAAGTATTGGCGAGTCGAAATGGAATGGCGGAAGGCGGAAACAATAATTTCAGCCAGCGGGCGCCCGTGTGGCTTCCAAAAGGCTAAAGCAACGGCGGCGGCTACAATCAGGCAGATAAGAACCATGGCGACGGCTGTCGGCAAAAGAAACCAGACCGCCAGGCTTAGTCCGCCAGCTGCACCCAGAAAAATAACCTGTTTAAAGCTCAAAGGCCCGACGATTTTAGACTCGCGCTCAATAAATTGGGGAACGAGATACTGCATAATTATTCAATGGACTCACGATATGGGTCAGCGGTGTTCTTATCCGGAAGACTCTTTGCTTCTGCCTCTTTTGATGCTTTCTCTAATCCGTAAATCTTATTCAATGCTGATCGAATGTGATTGAATATGAAAGCGTCAAGCTCACCTGAAACAAAGCCAGCTTCTTCAGGCTCTAGCCGGACTCGATTTTTAATTTCAGTCTCAACGGCTGGCGGAGGCAGTAGCCCCAGGATAACATCGTAAACAATTCCTAAGAGCTCCCACTCTTCTTCGTGGTTAAGTTTATAACGCCGAGCGATGTTTCCAATAACATCAACCATTTCAATCGAATGATAAGCGTCACCCAAAGCTGGGGGGAGGCGATCAATCGTCTTCATTAGTTCAATGTGGCTTAGATTGCTGCGGCGGCTTAATTTATCCATGGTTTTTAAGGTTGATTAGGTCTATTATGCCGGGATTTCTTGATCATAAATTTTGTTTATTAGATCAGTAATCTCTTTTTGGTCTTTAGAATTAAGAAGGCTAATCTCATCCAGGATATCTCTTTGCATCATGCGATTACCTAGTTTCTTCTTTTCTTCCAAAGTCTTGGCGTTTTTTATCTTCTGCTGGAATTCATAAACGCGCTCGATTAAATCTTCCTTAAGGAATTCTTGCCATTGCTTTGGGCCGATCTTCTTTAAGTCCTCGGCAAGCTTAGCCGAGAGGTCTTTGCTTTCTTGCTCCATTCGGGGATCGTCTTTCATACGCCTAATCTGCTTAGCGCGGCCAATTAATTCTTTCCTTATGGTTTCCTGTAGAGCTTCTTGATGAACCGAAGGAGCCACGGGCGCTATGCGGTTCATAATTTCTGATCGTTGCTCATTGTCCGAAGAGATGATTTTAGAAACAATTTCAGCAACCTCTTTCTGTCTCTTGCCCTGGTCTGTCTCTTTTTCTATCACCTTAGCCCGTTCTACTATCTGTTTGATTTTCATCCTTGATTGGTCGGCCTCTGGAGTGAGATCTTTTTCATAGTCGGTAAGATACCACTGTGCATTAAGAAATCTTGCTGTATGTTGGAAATTTTTTGCTTTGACGCCACCGGCTCTTTCAGCAGCCTCTTTTAATTTAAAGGCAAAAGGCCCTCTCTCTTCTGCCTTTAATCGGCGGATAGTGCTAATAATTGTCTTGGTATCGGCCTCAATCAAATTATCCAGAAGAAGCCGTTGGTTTTCCTCTGAAGCATTTTGGTACACATGAGCCAAGAGCTCGTTGTCTTCGGCCCTAAGCTTCTTTATCGCCTTATCGAGGGATCCTTTCTCAATGCCGAGCGCTTCTTCATGCTCTTTAATTGTTTTGCCATGCTTGCCGCTTGCCGCAACCAGAAAATTTTCAAGGGTGCCCTGATAAGCCGGCCCCAGGCTAGCAAAAGCACCTGCTGTCTGTAAGATCTCTTCTTCGCTTAACGAGGCAAGGTTCTTGAACTTTTTCAGGGCCTTGCCTTTATCCCGGTTCATGGCTTCCTGTAAAGCCAGAGCCCTCTTTTTGGCAACCCCGGTCTTGGTGTGCGGCACAAGCTGAGGCGTGGGCTGATAAATCAGAGCATCAAGCTCTTCTTCACTAGCATCTTTTAACTTCTTAGCGAATCGAGAGTGCTCCAGCTTGCGTTCATCGATCTTTTGCTGAACGTCGAGATACCTGGCAGCATGAGCCTTCTGCGCTCCTTTAGCCTGGTTGCTTTCTTGCAGCTCTTTCGCCACCTGAGCGCGTACAGCATAACTCTTTTTAGGGTCATCCCAGCCGGCAGTGTTGATGCCCAGAGCTTGAGCGTCTTCCTTAACGTGCCGGGCGTGGACCTCTCTTCTACTCTTGTCTCGAAGATCGCGGGTACGGTATCTAACTTTGCCCCAGCTCCAGGCCGCAGCACCATGAGCGCCTTTCTTGGTATAATCCATGACCGTCTTAGCGAAAGCCGGGGCAATATTAAGGCTGATCATGAACCCGATCACAATTAATATGCCGGGGAAGATGGGCGCAAAAACTTCAGACGAAATAACGCCACTTCCAGCCAATCCCTCATCGCTTATTCGAAGAGCCATATTTCGGGCGGTTGTATCCCATAAAGGCTGGCCATAGCCGTACATCCAGCCAGCCAAAGCGACAAAAAAGGCAATGGGGACGCCAATAAAAGTCCAGCTAATAAAATTAGACCACCACATATTCCAAATCTTCTGACCACCTTTAAAAGCGTAGGCTAAAAAGGCCAGTGGCGAAAGAATTACTAAAACCCAGAGGACGATGTAGCGAACCAGGAAGACAATAGCCAAAACAAAGTATATAAAAGCCAAAAACAAGCAGACTGCTCCCATGGTTAACATCTGAATAAAGGCGACCATCTGGTTTTCTCCAATATCTCTTATATTCGCGAAAGCTTTCATTACCCCCGAAGCCATGCCGGTCGTCTGAGTCAACCCCGGGCCCATAAATTGGTTCATGGCAATTTGAGCCGCGTCGATTAAAAGGCCGAGTAAAACAGGTGTAAAGTTGATCAAAAAAGCTAAAGCAATGAGAGTAACTAGGCTCTTCTTCGTTGCACGGCTATCGAGACCAAAGGCCATTTTCAATCCGCAAAAAACAACGCCCAGGATAATACCAATATTCGCCAAATCACGGATCAGAACCCAGTTCGGGTAAACAAAGGGGTTGTCAGGACCGGTAAATGATTCAGAAATAAAGCCAGGACTGGCGATGACGTTAAAGAGCATCTCAGCAACAGCCAATGCTCCAAGAAAAACCGAATTAATCACCAATAACACTAACGAGAGGAGAGACCAAAAGAAATCCTGGACAAGTCTTTTAATCCAAGCCCAGAAAGGAAGTGCTTCGCCCTGCCCTCCTACAATTGGGATATTCTCGTATATTGTGTCAGCTTCGGCTTGTCCAACAAATTCAGGGGCAATAAATAAAACCACCGCCAGAATAGCAATCAAAAGAAAACAAATTCTTCTGAAGGTTTTCTTTTTCATATTGGCCTGATTATAACATTTTTTTGGCCGAGAAAACAATTTTTAAGATGTTTCCAGTCTTGTAAAGTCAAGGCCTCCGCTCGAACTTTAGGGTTTAGGTTGCATTGTGCCAATATTTCTTGATTGAAGCCGGGAAAAGAAGAGAGGTTGTTAGCTAGGGTCTTCCGAGGGGAACGAAAACCGGCATTAACCAATTTTTCTAAAAGCGGATCGGGCGATATCCCAGATGTGTTCATCTTCAGGATGGCAGCGTCTACCTCGGGAGCGGGCCAAAAACTCCGAGCCGGCACCTGGCGAACCAGCCGGCACCTAGCCTGGATCTGGCAGAGAACAGCCATTCGGTTGGCCTTGGGTGGCTGGGCGCAAATCCTTTCAGCCACCTCCTTTTGAACCATTAGAACCATCAGGGAAGGAGGCGGCGAAAGTTTCATCAACCCGGTAATTAGGGGCGAAGTCAGATAAAAGGGCAGATTGGCCACCACTTTATCGAAGAGGATGTCTTTTTGAGACAGAAAAGTCCGAATGTCTTGATTGAGAATAGAAACATTGTCAAATTCATTTAATTCGGAGGCCAGAATATCGTTTAGCCGGCGGTCTTTTTCCAAAGAGATAACCTTTCGAACTCGGCGGGCGAGAGCCCGGGTTAAGGTGCCTAAGCCGGAACCGACCTCTAAAACGGTGTCCTGAGAAGTCAGCTCCGCTGCCTGAAGAAGATCATTTAAAACGCGGTCATCAATTAAAAAGTTTTGCCCAAGACGTTTATTGGGTCGCAGCTGGTATTTCTTCAGCAAATTTCTAGTGTGGTTAGCTAGATTAGGTTCGATTGGGGATAACTTGTTTGACATAAGGCCTCGATTTAGATAAATTAGTCAACGTCATGCATCTGTCAAAAAGAGTAGTTGGTGCTTTTCTTACTCTTGCGATAGGGTTACTAATAACCGCTGTTTGGCCGGTCTCGCCGTCCGAGTTGGTTTTTGATCAATATGAACTAAGCTCTTCTAGCGAGTTCATTCCAGCTTTGGATAAGACGGCGAGTTTTGATTTTTCTCATCTGAGTTTAATTGAGCAGTCCAGCCTTCAGGTTTATACCTCCCCCAGTGTGACCAGTCAGGCTCTGGGCACGGTGGTGGCTGGCGGCTATGACTATCAAAGCCAAATCTTTAACTACGTCGTTCAGTCCGGCGACACTGTTTCTGGGCTAGCTGAAAGGTTCGGAATTTCAGCTGACACGATCTCTTGGGCGAACGACCTTAACCGTAATAATACCTTAAAAGAGGGTGATAGCTTAATTATCTTGCCGGTTTCAGGAGCGCTACATTTAGTCGGGAAAAACGAAACACTCAGCCACATTGCTCGCGCTTATAAAGTTTCGGAGGCAGCAATTCTTTCTTTCAATCAGATAAGTGATGCCAATGAAATATATATTGGAGACGTTTTGATCATTCCCGGAGGCAAGCAACTGACCACGCCTCAAATCAGCACCCAGTCAACGGTAGCCTCTTCTTATTTTATCCGTCCGACCTCTGGTCGCATCACCCAGGGGCTACACCATTATAATGCAATTGATATTGCGAACCAATGCGGTACTCCGATTTATGCTGCGGCCGCCGGAACGGTCCAGCGAGCCGGATACATTAGTATCGGAGGAAATAGAGTACAAATCCTCCATCCTAACGGAGTAGTTACCTATTACGGGCATCTTTCAGAGATATGGGTGAAGGCTGGCCAGAGCGTTGCTCAAGGACAGCAGATTGGCCGAATGGGCACAACTGGACGGTCAACCGGATGCCATCTGCACTTTGACGTCAGAGGGGCAACAAATCCGTTAGCTCGCTATTCAGTAGGAACTTATCTTAGTTTTTAAATAAAAGAGAGAAACAAAAAAGCGGCTTAAGTGGGCCGCTTTTTGTTTTTAATTTAAAGTAAATACCCGCTGAAGATAAGATAGACTATTAAGCCTAAGCCGATTAACAAAAGCACGATCAGGACGCGAGCGATTATCTTCTGTCCGCGGTTTGGTTTCTGCGGAACCGGCCGGAAAACAACACCCTCTTTTAACTGTGATTCAAGCTGGTCTTCGGCCGGAATACTCGCGCCTTCACCCCTAACTCGGCGCAAAAACTGCTCTCTTTCCTCTTCCTCTTCAGAGGTTGAGGCCATTAGTTGTTCAATAAAGATGTCGCGGGCGGTGGCAACGTCGGCCGGCTCTTTTATTTCAGTTTTTTCTATGGACTGGTCTTCAGAGAAGAGGGGTTCTTTTTCGGCTACCTCTTTCTCTTTGGCTTCGGCAGCCCTTTTTGCTTCTTCAGCTTCTTTGACTTCAGCCGCCTTTTTTGCTTCTTCAGCTTCTTTTTGTCTTTTTTCTGCTTCTGCTTTATCTCTTTGCTCTTTAATTAAGCGTTGCCGTTCCCGCTCTTTCTCAGCTTCTTCTTGCTGCTTTAAAGCTAAAGCTTCTAATTCTTTCTTCCTCCTCGCTTCTGCCTCTTGGTGCTGGCGTTCAGCTTCAAGCTGCTGCTGATGGGTTCGAGTTAAAACTCCGCGCTGGCGCTTTTCTTTTAAATCTTCTTCTTGCTGAGCCCGTTGTTTGATCTTTTGACGGCCGGCTTCTAGGCCAAAAGCCAACAGAAGATCGATTTCTCTCAATCTCTGATAAATTTGCTGCTCTTTACTGACTATGGTTCGATAAGGCTCAATGATCTGCCGCTGTTGTTCTCTGAGGGCCGCCACCTTCTGTTCAATTTGCCAACGATCCTTTTCAACAGACTCTCTTTCTTTTTCAACAGACCAGCGGTCTTTGGTGAGCCGTCGTTTTTCCTCGTCATTAGTGCAGGCTTCAATTTTTTGATGAAGCTCAATTTCCTTTTCTTCGACTTTCTTTTCCTCGGCTAGAATAGCTCTAAGCTCTTCCCGAATTTCTTCTCTCTGGTTTTCCAGTTCTTTTAATTGCTGAATAGGTTTTTCTTTAGCAGGCTCTAGCTCTTCTAGCTCCCGGCGCAGATCAATCTTCTCTTTTCGAATATCTAATTCTTCTTTTTGGGAGTTAAGTTTCTGAAGACGGCTTTCATAACCTTGGCGCCGCTGTTCTAGCTCTTGAACCTGGTCTTCTAGGCGGCCTAAAGCTGCACTCAGTCCGGCTAATTCATCCTTTTTAGTCCATTTTTCCTGCTCTACCTCTCTTTGTCTCTTGGCTACTTGCCAGCGCTGTTCTTCGAATTTCCTTCTCTTGTCGCTGGTAGTTGCTCGAGCCTCAGCCTGTTCTGTTTGTTGCCGTTTTATTTTTAATTCCTCTAGCCGGTGAATAATTTTTTGATATTCTCTCTCAAGTTGTTCTTTTTGTTCAGAAAGTTTTTTCTTTTCCGGTAACAAAATGTTTTCTCGGGCAGGAATTTCTGCCAGCTCAAGGCGAACTAGCTCAATCTCTCGCTCGATTTTAAACAAAGAATCTGTGACTTCTTCGACCTCACTGATATCAGGCAGAATGAGGCTTTTAGTTTGAGCAATTTTCTCAGCCTCGGAGAAAATTTCTAGCCACCGTTCTTTATCAGCTTGTTTCTTTTCTTCTTCAGCTTGGCGCAGGGCTTCAGCTTCAACTCGTTTCTTTTCTTCTTCGGTTATGCGAGGGGCCTCGGCTTCTTTACGAGACAGCTCCTCTTGCTTCTTCTGCTCTGCTATCTTTTTTCTTTCTTCTTCAGCTTTCTTTTCTTCAGCTATTTTTTGAGCCTTTTCTTTAGAAGAAGGAGCGGGGGCTGTTTCCAGAGAAGGGGTCGGAGGGCGCATAACGCCTCTTTCAGCCTCAGCCTGGCGAATGGCCGACTGGGCCTGCTTGATCATCTCTTCGGCTTTGCTAGAAGGACGACCAGCTCGGCCCGGGACTTCGCCCCGTTCTAACATCTCCAAGTCTCGCTGCATAGTCCGAACAACGATGTTTTGCAACTTAGGAGAAACCATAATGGTTAGCGTCAGCTTTTACTTGTTCGTCCAGGGCGGGCACCGGTTGCCTTTTGAGGGGCTTGAAAACCGGCCGCCTTGGCCGAAAGGTTTATTCTTCCTTTTTCGTCTATTTCGATTACTTTGACAGGAATGGTGTCGCCAACCTTGACGACGTCTTCTACTTGTCCGATACGGTGATTAGCAAATTCGGAGATATGGACCAGGCCCTCCTGTCCGGGTAAAAACTCAATCATTGCTCCAAAATTGAAGATTCGAGTTACCTTTCCTTCAAAAGTTTCACCAACTTCGGCTTCATGAGTCATTCCCATAATCTCATCAAGAGCTTTTTGAGCTTGCTGCCTTTCTGGCCCGGCAACATAAACATGGCCGTCGTCCTCAATGTCAATGGTGACGCCGTGTTTATCAACTAGGGCATTGATCGTTCGTCCGCCGGGACCGATGATCATACCAATCTTGCTGGGATTAATTTGTCCGCTTACAATTTTTGGAGCCCAGGGAGAAAGATTATCCCGGGGTCGCTCGATCGCCCGGGCCATTGTCTCTAAAATAGCCAGGCGAGCTTCTTTGGCTTGAGCTAGGGCCTCATTGATCATCTGCTTAGTTAAGCCTTTGATCTTAACATCGACCTGCATAGCCGTAACACCTTGTTTGGTCCCGGCTACCTTGAAGTCCATGTCACCGTAGTGATCTTCGGCCCCCTGAACGTCGGTTAGAAGTTTATAGTGGTCTGGACCGGTAACCAGTCCAACGGAAATACCGGCCGCCGGAGCTTTAATTGGCACTCCGGCATCCATCAAAGAAAGGGAAGAGGCGCAAACCGAACCCATGGAAGTTGAGCCATTAGAAGAGAGACACTCTGAGACCAGCCTAATCGTGTAAGGGAAGTCTTCGACATCGGGAATAAGGGGGCTGAGAGCCTTCTCAGCCAAATAGCCGTGTCCAATTTCTCTTCTCTTGGTGCCGACGAGAGGCTTAACCTCTCCGGTTGAGTAAGGCGGAAAGTTGTAGTGGTGCATAAAGCGCCGTTCTTCGATCACTTCCATGCCTTCGAGTTTTCGGCAATCACCGGTTGGTCCAAGAGTAACGACAGAAAGAACCTTAGTCAGGCCTCGTTGAAAGAGACCCGATCCGTGGACTCGAGGAATCAAAGAAACTTCAGCCTGGAGAGGCCGAATCTCTTTCAACCCCCGACCGTCAAGCCGCTGATCGTTATCTAGAACCTGTTGTCGCATAAATTGATAAAGCTCCTCTTCTAGGATAGTGAAGCCCTCTGGCAAGCACTCGGGATGGTTCTGATTGAGAAAGTCTTGAAGCGCTTGATGGAGCTGGGATAGAACTTCCTTAACCTCTTGCTCCGCCTGAACCGGAAAAATATTATTTAATTTTTCTTGAATAAACTTTCTGATGCTTTGCTCAACTGGAGCTTCAAGAGAAATATCAACTTCAGGGATCGGAATCTTGGTCGGGGAGTACTGGTTGATAATTTCTTTCTGAAACTGAATCAGCGTTTTTAATACTGGCTCGGCCTGGGTTAGTCCTTCGACGATTTTTTCTTCAGCGGCCTCCTGCCCGGCGGCTTCAATCATGTTGATTAAAATCTCTTTTTCTCCCTCAACCGCGGAAAGGGTTAAATAAACCTCGGCCTGATCTTGTTGTTCGTAAGAGGGGTTAATCTTCCATTGATTATCTAGATAGCCAACTCGGCAGGGAGCAATCGGCCCTTGCCAGGGGAGGTCAGACAGCGACAGCGCAATCGAGGCTCCCAGTAAGCCGGGGACGTCCGGATCATTAATTCCGTCGAATGAAAGAACGGTAATAATTACTTGAACTTCATTTCTAAAACTTTCCGGGAAGAGGGGCCGAATTGATCGATCAATTAATCGACCGGTTAAAGTGGCCTCGTCGGAGGGGTGACCCTCTCGCCGCATAAACCGGGACCCCAAAATCTTACCAGCGGCATAATAGCGCTCTTCATAATCTACGGTTAAAGGAAAGAAATCTTTGCCGTGCTGGTTGCTGCCGGAACAGACAGTAACCATAACGGTGGTTTCGCCTTGCCGAACAATAACGCTACTATTAGCCTGATTGGCTATCTGGCCAATCCGGACTTCAAATTCCTGCCCGGCAATTTCTTTTTTGAATTGTTTTTCACCTATCATATTTTATTGATTTTTTATCAGACGGCTGTAGAACTTCTCTTTCATTAGAAAGTGTCCTGAGTTTTGGTCGAGATTAATAAATTCATCAGCCACTTCAATTAATTCCTGAGCGGTAGTTTTTCCAAAAGCAACCACTTCTACTCGCTTGCCCCGGTTTTTTAAATATTCAACCAGGGGAGCGAAGTCTCCGTCTCCGGAGACGATCACAACTACATCTACTCCAGGGCCGACTCGGATTGCATCAACGGCCAGGCCGACATCCCAGTTGGCCTTCTTGACGCCACTGTAAAACTCCTTAAGGTCTTTGACCCGGGTTTCAATACCGAGTTGGCTCAAGGCGTCAAAGAAAGCCTTCTCTTCACCGCCCTTAGTTCGAATAACATAAGCGAAAGCCCGAATCAGCTTTCGTCCGTCAATGGCCTCTTTTAGGATTTGGCCAAAATCAACTCGAGTTTTATAGATATTTTTGGCGGTGTGATAAAGGTTCTGGACGTCGATAAACACCCCGACGCGCTGTTCTTTTGATTTTTTCATTTGTCTTTTTTAAGATACTCCAAATTCCGGCGTCGCCGATTAATCAAGGCTAATAAGCCACGCCGCGAATGTTTGTCTTTGGGGTGTTTCTCAAAGTGCTGGGACAGCTTTTCTAGGCGTTGATTTATGGCTTCGATCTGGGCTTCAGCCGATCCAGTATCTGGATTTTTCTTTTCAGAGTCTTCACTCATATACTTAATGATTAATTAGTGCCCCCACTAGGATTCGAACCTAGAACTTACTGCTTAAGAGGCAGCTACTCTACCGTTGAGTTATGGGGGCTGGGCAACGATAAGTGCGCCCGGCAGGACTCGAACCTGCAACCTAATGCTTCGAAGGCATTCACTCTATCCGATTGAGCTACGGGCGCCGAGCTAGGGCCATTTAATCATAAAAACTCCCATAGGTCAATTGAAAGCCCGGGACGATTCCGTTAGAATAAAGCCATGACTATTCCTAAAGAAGTAAAAGAAGTTGTGGCCACTTTAAAGAAATCCGGCTACGAGGCTTACTTGGTCGGCGGCTGTGTTCGGGATTTAATTCTGGATCAAAAACCCAATGATTGGGATGTGACGACCAATGCCCGGCCGCCGGAGATTACCAAATTATTTAAAAAGCACTTTATTGATAATAATTTTGGCATGGTCACGGTCTTAACCGGCAGTTCCGAGAGCAGCCTGAAGGAGATTCAGGTTATGCCTTACCGAATTGAAAGAGACTACCGCGACCAACGCCATCCGAGCAAGATTGATTTCATTGACAGTTTACAAGAGGACTTGGCTCGGCGCGACTTTACCATCAACGCCATTGCTTTAGAAGTTAAAGACGACAAAACAATATTAGTTGACCCCTTTGAAGGGCAGCAGGACTTGGCCGATCATATTATCAGAGCCGTTGGCCAACCCGATGAACGCTTTAACGAAGACGCTCTGCGCATGATGAGAGCTGTCCGGCTAGCAACAACACTAGATTTTGAAATTGAATTTAAAACCATTCAGGCCATCCAAAAACAGGCTCATCTGTTGAAAAACATTTCGGCGGAAAGAATTCGAGACGAATTAGTTAAAATTATTATGAGCGTCCGTGCCGCTGAAGGAGTTGACCTTTTGAGGCAAGTTGGATTGCTGCGTTATATCATCCCCGAGCTAGAAGAAGGATATGATGTTGATCAAAACAAACACCATATTTACAATGTTTATGAGCATTCAATCCGCTCGCTGCGCTATGCGGCCGAGCAAGGGTTTAATCTTCATGTTCGCCTAGCGGCTTTATTGCATGACGTTGCCAAGCCAAAGACAAAAAGCGGCCAAGGAGCAGAGGCGACTTTTTACAACCACGAGGTAGTTGGGGCTAATATGACCGAAAAGATAATGAAACGCCTGAGATTTCCAAGTCAGGACATCAGGCAAGTGGTCAGACTGGTTCGTTATCATCTTTTCTACTATAATGTTGACGAAGTTGGCGAGTCCTCGGTGCGAAAGCTGATTCGCCGGGTTGGTTTGGAAAACATCCCCGACCTGATCCAGGTCCGCATGGCCGACCGAATCGGTTCAGGAGTGCCCAAGGCTAAGCCCTATAAGCTTCGGCACCTGGAGTATATGGTTGAACACCTGGCTCAGGATCCGATCTCAACCGAGATGCTGGCCGTCAACGGCTATGACATTATGCAGGCTTTAGACATCAAACCCGGACCCAAGATTGGTCAGGTCTTGCATATTCTATTAGAGCAGGTTTTAGAAGATCCGAAGAAAAATAAAAAAGAAATTTTGCTTGAGGAAGTCAGAAGGCTCGGCCAGCTTTCAGATGAAAAGCTGATGGAACAGGCGGAAAAATCAAAGCAAGAAATAGATAAGGTGAGGCAAGAAGAAGATCTTTCGATCCGAGAAAAGTTTTATGTCAAATAACGGGGCATGGTGTAATGGCAGCACGGGGCCTTCGGGTGGCTCTGGTCCGAGTTCGAATCTCGGTGTCCCGACTGTGTTTATAACAATTAGCAAAAACGTTTAAGATGAACTGGTACAACCTCAGCCCAGATGAGGTCATTCAGAAGCTTGATAGTCGGCTTTCTGGCTTAAAGGAGCAAGAGGTTAAAGAAAGAATCAGCCAGGTTGGTCCGAATAAGCTTCCCGAGGCTAAAGTCGACAGCCTATTGACTATTTTCTGGCATCAGTTCAGAAGTCCGCTCATTTACGTTCTCTTGGGCGCCGGCCTAGTTTTCTTTTTATTGGGCGACTATATTGACGGGCTAATTGTTTTGGCGGTGCTGACCTTCAACGCTGTTATCGGCACCGTTCAGGAGGGAAAAGCTCAGAATGCCCTGACGGCCCTGAAGAAATTTGTGGAAACCAATACTACGGTTATCAGGGAAGGCCGGGAACTAATTGTTGCGGATAAAGAAATTGTGCCGGGCGACATTATTGTGCTTCAGGAAGGCGAAAAGATTCCTGCCGATGCTCGAGTAATTGAATCTCATCAAGTCAGAATCGACGAGGCCGCCCTGACCGGAAAATCTCATCCGATCTATAAAAAGGCTGAAGCAATAAAGGGTGAGGCTGTTTTGGCTGATCAGATGAACATGGTTTTTAAAGGGACCTATGTTCTGGCCGGTGTCGGTCGGGCGGTGGTTGTCGGTACGGGCGTCAACACGGCCATTGGCCAGGTATCACAAGAGATTGCCGCAATCGACACCACTTCACCATTAAAGGACAACATCAAGAAGCTGTCCCATTTGATTATTGTCGCTTTTGCCGTGGTAGCTGCCGGCCTCTTTTCCTTTGCCTGGCTGACCGGCCGAAACATGTTAGAGACATTTGAGGTGATTGTTGCGATTGCTGTTTCTGTCATCCCGGAAGGGTTACCTGTTGTAATTACCTTGGTTTTAGCAACTGGAGTCTGGCGAATGGGCAAAAGAAATGTCCTGGTTAAAAGACTACAGGCAGTTGAATCCCTGGGCGAAGCTCATGTTATCGCTATTGATAAAACTGGGACCATTACTAAAAACGAGCTGGTGGTTCGAGAGCTTTACGTTAGTGGCCAACACTTCCGGGTTACCGGAGTCGGCTACCAGCCCGAGGGTCGGGTTCTGTTTAATGATCATCCGGCTGATGAAAAGAGATGGCCGGAGCTGTTCCGGGTAGCCCAGGCGGCTGCCTTTGCTGGTTCGGCCCGTCTAGCCTACTTGGAGGAAGAGGATCGTTGGCGCGTGGCCGGTGATCCCACTGAAGCTGCTCTGCAAGTTTTGGCTCAGAAAATGGGAGTTAGGCGGGAAGATCTTTTAAAAGAAAAGCCGGTGATTCAAAGAATGCCTTTCGACTATCAAGCCAAGTACCAGGCCGCCGTCTTTCAAGAAGGCGATAGAAAAACCTTAATCGTGGTTGGGGCTCCGGAGATAGTGGTAGATTTCTGCTCAGGGTGGCAAAAAGAAGATAAGCGGCTACAGCTGACAGCTGAAAGAAAGGCAGAGCTGAAACAAATCTTTGAAGCGATGGCTGAAGACGGTTTGCGCGTTCTGGCCTTTGCCGAGAGGGAAGTTAGCGGATCGGTAGATTCCAAGAATTTACCGAAGCTTAATTTTCTGGGTTTCTGTGGAATGAGAGATGCAATAAGACCGGAAGCGGCCCGGGCAGTCAGGAAGCTACAGGCGGCCGGGCTTAAAGTTGCTATGATTACCGGAGACTACGAGGCGGCGGCCCGGGCGGTCGCCCGGGAAGCAAATATCTTCCTTGAAGGAGACCGGAGCTTAAGCGGCTCCGAGCTCGACCAAATGTCAGATGAAGAACTGGAAATGAAACTGAACCGGGTGAGTGTCTTTGCCCGGGTGACTCCGAAGCATAAACTCAGGATTGTCAAGGCTTATCGCCGAAGAAAAGAAGTTGTTGCCATGACCGGAGACGGAGTTAATGACGCTCCCTCTCTGATGGCCGCCGACCTAGGGGTAGCTATGGGACGGCTGGGAACCGAAGTGGCTAAAGAGGCCTCGGACATTATCTTGCTCGATGATAATCTAGAAAGTATTGTTGCCGCGGTGGAAGAAGGCCGGGGAATTTATCAGAGCATCAAAAGAGTTATTCTGTATCTTTTTGCCACTTCGGCCGGAGAAATTTTGCTTATTTCAGCTGCCTTCTTGCTGCGTCTGCCACTACCGCTGACCGCCGCTCAGATCATCTGGTTGAATGTGGTAACCGACGGTTCCCTGGATGTGGCCCTGGCCTTTGAGCCAAAGGCAGAGGGCCTCCTTAAGGCCAAGTCTAGAAAAACCAAGCAGCACTTGGTTGATTCACTGATGGGCCTGAGAATATTACTAATGTCAGTTCCAATGATGCTCGGAACGCTCTGGCTTTTTAGCCAATACTCTAATTTTGCTGATTTTGATTTAGCTAAAGCCCAGACTCTGGCCTTAACAACGATGGCTATTTCTCAGTGGTTTAATGCTTGGAATTGCCGTAGCCAAAACAAATCAATTTTTCAGCTGAACCCATTAAGCAATCGCTGGTTGCTTGGAGTCATGCTCGCCGTTATTCCGCTTCAGATGCTGGTAGTCTATAACCCTTGGATGCAGGCAGTTTTCCGGACAACATCCCTGACTCTAAGCGAATGGTTGATGGCCATTAGCTTGGCGGCCACAGTCATAATCGGTGAAGAAATCAGGAAAATGATAACAGTCCGAGTGAAACTTAAGTGGAGCTCTTAATCTCAAGCTTTTTTCGGCGATCGGGAAAAATTATTAGAATCGAAAAAGAAACGGCTAAGGCTAAGCCAAAGAGGAGCAATGATCCGGTCAAAGTGTTCAGGAGTTCTAGATCCATAATTAAAGCAATGGCCAAAAAGAAGATAACGGTTCCACCGATTAACTTTAGAGCCGACTCTCTATTTTGGTGGGACTTATTTTTGCCCAAGGCAAAGATGATTGAAAAGAAAACAATGAATTCATCGAATAGATAAATCAGTAGATATACTAGCAACAGCAGAAGGAAGACGAGCAAGTTAACTTGATGCCGAGCTATAATATTAGTCCAGATTAGAGGCGTGGAAAAGCTTAGGGGGAATTCAAGAATTGTCATCCCTAAAGCCACCACCACCGTTCCGATAATCAGAGTGCCGATGCCGTTGGTCGGGCTCATAACTTTTTGGATTCTTTGGCGCAGTCGAGACTGTCTTTTGGGAGCCACCAAGGTTGACTTGTCCCGGCCGCGGAAATAATCATAAATATTAATTAAAGCAAAAACCATGGCTACCAGGCCGACAATGACCTGGAGCAGATACTGATGAGAGAAGCGAGAAAAAACATTCAAAAAGCCGACGGTCATCAGGCCGTAGGTCAGGCCAACAACTACTAAATAGGTTAGCCCGACAATGACTGCCCGGGAGCGAGAGCCGGCAGTCATGACGATTCCTAAGAGAAAAACCAGCCCCCAGAGAGAGTATGGGTTAAGCCCGTCTACAAAACCAAGGACAATCGTGGTTGCCAACATTGAAGCTGATTCGGGGTCGAGCTTGCTAAAGAGCGGTACATCAGTAACTGTTTCGGCTGAAGCTGGGCCGGCGCCAAGCAAACCAAAGGCTAAAATAACCATTCCCAGGTAAATTATCTTGTTCATGATCCCTGATTGTATCCCATTGTCTTGGCCGGAGCAAATGGCCGAAAATAGCCTTTTGTGCTATCTTAAGTGTAGTATGGCCAAGATGAAAAAAATTACCGCAGAAACGAATTTAGCCAAAATTCTCGATCGTCCCGGAGCGGCAGAGATTTTAGCCCGCTATCAACTGCCCTGCCTCAGCTGTCCTCTGGCGGCTTACGAAATCAGCCAACTATCCTTGGGACAGGTGGCCGAACGGTACGGCCTGCCTTTATCGGATCTGCTGGCGGAGCTGAACAAAAAATCATAATTATTAGGGGTTATAGCTCAATGGCCGAGCGCGGCCTTCGCATGGCCGAGATGAGGGTTCGATTCCCTCTAACTCCAC
>JAKQBO010000019.1 GCA_029559515.1 bacterium | reverse complement strand
ATTTAATAGAATATAAATGGTTCTGAGAGATGTTGTAATCTCAAAAAGTTCCGTGACGCTTTCTTTAAAGCTCATATGATCTCTTTTGAAATCACCCTTTCTCAGTTACCTCCAGGAGGACTCTGCGCGTGCAGGGTCCTTTTTCTAAATAAAGTCTTAAAACAAAAAGAACGGAATTGCACACCTTCCGTTCTTTTTTTAGATCTTTAGTAACGGCGTTCGTTACGGGGTTTAAGCGGGCGAGCCTCGCTGACTGCGATGGTCCGGCCGCCTAATTGGTGACCATCGAGTTCAGCCATTGCCTTTTCGGCATCAGCGTCGTCTTTATAGGTCACAAATCCGAAGCCCTTGGAACGTCCGGCGTGGTCGGTAATAATAACCGCTTCCTCCACTTCTCCGATACCGGCGAAGAGCGATTTAAGCTCGTCCTCGGTGGTGTTCCAGTCAAGGCTTCCAACAAAAAGCTTTTTAGACATAAGAAAATAACTAATAGAATTTACGTTACCCCGCTTCTTAATCTGCCGTAGAATTAACTGTGCGCATTCCTTCTACTTTCTAAAAAGAAAACGAAGCTACTTGGACAGTATGATAGATAGGTTTTAAAAGTCAAGAGCTCAAGCGCTGTTATGCTACCGTTCGCTACTGCCAAAATAATTATAACCGAACGCTAGCGTTGCCATCACAACAAGTCATTGATTTGGATCGGTTATTCTTTATGCCAATTATAAAAATAGGGTATTATTTTCGGACATTGTTCATATTACGGACATGTCCGATTATGTCCGAATAATTAATCCAACAAAAACCCCGCAAATTTAAATAATCTGATTAAAGCCACTAAAAGACCAGAATAGCGTACTGTTGAAGGTTCTGAAGCTGAGCCTCCGTCAGCTGGTTGGCCTGCTCAACTGCTTCTTCGATTAAATCCTTAGATATCTCAATCTCTTGACCGACTTCCAGCCAGCGATTACCGCCGATTGGAATTCTTAACTGAATGTAGTCCTCAGCATAAATTTTCTGCTCAGCCGAAAGCTCGTCTTTCTGGTCGACTAAATAGGCTGTTAACGCCCGCCGGGCCAGATGAGTTAAGCCTTCGCCCAGAGCCGCCACTTCCCGATAGCTATCTTGAGTCGCCGACTGTGAAACAACCTGATCGTTGTCGATCCAAACATCGTCTTCACTCTCCTCAGCTTCTTCTTCCGGAATTGAGCCAATAAAAGCCCTCGGCCTGGTGTCTTCAGCCTGAGGCGAAATCGTCGCGACTAAACCCTCTAAATCATAGTCCCTCAAGAGCGACACTCCCATGACCGTTAAAACAATCAATAGAAAAACTAGCACCGCGGAAGACAAAAACTCTCTGTCATGAATTTTGTTTTTTAAACTGACAAAATTTACCCTCATAATATTTTTTATATAAACAACAACGCCGACCTTGGCCACTAAAGCGGCCTCTGTCAGCTCATTGTAGTAGTAAATCAATTAAAAATCAATGTCCTCTTAAGATTGATTCTGGAATTAAAAGGCCTCAATTAATGGCCGTATTCCAACCGCAACAAAAAAGACTGCACGTCGGACACCATCACCGGTGGCCATCAAGGTAAAAATAAATTCTGAATTAAAAAAGCGCTCAAGGCGCTTCTTTAACTATTCCGGTTTAGACTCGAGTGTCTTTTGATCTCGGCCAGCGATCGGCTTTTCCCTTTTACTAAAGAAGAAGATATAGAGTATTTCCAGCAGGCCCAGGGTGTTAACCACTAGTAAAACAACAAACCAGAGCTTGTCGTTTTGCCGGGCTGCCTTCCAGAGCGCCCAGCCCATCCAGATTATTGTCCAGACCGATAAAACTATTACCCAGACGAGATTTTCAGCTAAAAATTGATCAATTGAAAACATATTTTAATAAATTATTAATTATATATCAACGAACATCGATGATACATGCGACCTTTAGAGATCCGACAGGTAATCTATCTCGGCATCTTCCGGCAATTCAGATATATCATCAGCGATATCAATGTCAAATTCAATGTTTTCAGCCCGGACTTCAATGATATCGTCCTGAATCTGGGTCACCATCCTTACTGGCAGACCTCGCTCTGTTAAGACCCAGGCTCGAGTCCCTTCTGGATACTGAAAATAATCGATCACTAGATAATGATCACCTTCAATAACTTCTCGGCCCACAAGAATCGGACGGTAGTCTAATATTTTTGCGGCCAGCTCCCGTAATTGAAATTCCGCCATTAGATCGGACACAACTGTGCGTTTTTCCTCTATTATTTTGTTTTGACTCGGATCGTAAAGATAGGCTAATTCCTGATCTAAATCACTAAATACGACCATTTCCTGGTTATCAAATAGCATCGTCATCTTAAATTGATTGTCCTGATACCAGACCTGTCCGGTGAAGCTCCCCTCGGGAGCAGTCACAATGATATCATATTGAAGCGAGCTAATATCTTGAGCCTTCTCTAAGACGTTAATAATTTCAGGATCGATAGAAGCGGGCTCGGCCGAGGGCTCAGCTTGATCTCCATTCGGCTGGGGCGTTTCAGTCACCAAGCTTGAAGCCAACCAGGCGCCTCCCCCAATAGCTATTATTGCTATAACGATAATAATGATATTCTTTTTATTCATTTCATCAAAATTTAATCTATCGTTATCTTAGTTTAAAAAAAGTCAGACGTCAATTAGTCTTAAAAACAAAACGCCCTCTCATTATTTAAGAGGGCGTATTGAATTGCCTTAAAAACTTGGCGTTTCGATAATCTCCACCTCAGCGGGCAGTTCAAACATATCATCGGCAATCTCCAGAAACTCAATGTTGCTCGCCGTTGACTCAATGAGCCCATACTCGGTTTCGGTGATCGTTCTAATCGGCAGTCCATGCTCCTCCCAGATCCACATAGTAGTTGCTTCGCCAAAAGCAGCATATTCAATAACCAAGCACTCCCGGCCATCGATTGTTTCACGCCCAACTATCACTGGATCATAACCCATTAAGTAAGTTGCTTGTTGTTTCAGCGCCCCTTCAACTATTTCGGGGGCTTGAGCCAGGTCAATCCGGGTGGCTATATTTTGATCGGGTAAATAAAGATAGGCCGTTTCGTCGTCAAAGTTAGCCAGCATTATCACTATCTGCCCCTCAGCTGTAGTCTCCATGCGGGTTTGATTGTTTTTCTGCCAGAATTGGGCCGAAAACTCTCCCTCCGGCGTCAAGCTGAAAATTTCATATTTTAAAGAGCCGATTTCATCAACTCGAGACAAAACCTCAGCCAATTCATTTTCCGTTTCTGTGCTTTCTGGCTCTGTCTCCTCCACTTTGGGCGGTTCGGCTTCACCATTGGACGGAGAAACCTCCGGGGCCGGCCTCAAAGCCCACCAGACGCCGCCGCCAATCACAATAACTACGATTAAGGCGATAATGATATTTTTAGTCTCCATATGGATCGTGTTTAATTTTAGAATTTAATTGATTCACTAATCTGGCTATCAACAGTTAATCAAAAAAAGAGTTCGCGGTCAAATTTTCATATCTGAATAATGTTTGTGATATAATAACTTTATTTATACCATGGATATTGACCTAACGCTAGTCATTGTTTTTATTGGCAGTATTACTTTTTTAGGATACTTTCTTTCTTTTGTCTTTAAAAAGACTAAGATTCCCGATGTCCTGCCTCTGTTTTTAATCGGTCTCTGGCTAGGGCCAATCACCGGACTGGTCGATTTGTCTTTTTTTGGCCAGCTGGGACCAGTTTTCGCCACCCTGGCCCTGCTTTTGATTCTCTTTGAGGGCGGTCTTGAGATTAACTTTCGTCAATTAGGGCGCACCTTTCACAAATCCCTGATCCTGGCCCTGGCCACCTTCGGGAGCACGGTCCTGATCGTTGCTCCCTTAGCCCGGGCCATTTTTGAAGTGCCTTGGTCAACCGGAATATTGGTTGGTCTTATCCTGGGTGGCACTTCGGCGGCCGTCATTCTTCCCTTAACTAAAAACTTAAAGCTCAAATCAGAAGCGAGATTAGCTCTCAGCCTAGAATCTAACCTCAGTGATGTATTGGCCGTGATCTTGGTCTTTGGGTTAATTGGAGTGACTTCAATAGACGCTTTAAGCCAGGCCGGGCTGGAGTTTGTTTTTAATCTCCTGATTTCCTTAATCATCGGCCTGGTGGCGGCTTATATTTGGGCTCAAATAATTGGCCGGCTCAGAGAAACTGAACACCACATCTTCATGACCCCGGCTTTTCTGTTATTAGTTTTCGGCCTGGCTGAATTCTTTGCCGGCAACGGACTTTTTGCCGTTTTTATGTTTGCCGTGGCGCTAGGCAACTTAGAGCGTTTACACGGTCGAGTTTCAGCTTTACCGGGAGAGATTCATGGTTTCTCTTTTACCGAAACCGAGCGTCAGTTTTTTGCCGCGGCCGCCTTTCTGCTAAAAACCTTCTTATTTGTCTACATCGGACTGTCTATGAACATTGAGCAATGGTCATTTATCATTTGGGGAGCCGTCGTCATGGCTATTTTGTTCTTAGTCAGAGTAGTTATTATTGAATTAGTGCTTGGCGCCTCTGTCTCCGGTCGAGATTTGGCGCTCATCCGCGGCATTATTCCTAAGGGAGTAGCCGGGATTGCCATTTTAGCTGTTTTAAACAACCAAATCATGCAAGACCTCAGCTATCCCGTTATTTTATTTAGTATTCTCTATACCAGTATCTTCGTTTTTATTGCCGAGCGATTACATCCTGCCCCAGAAGAAGAAACCCTGATAATTGACAACAATATTAAAACAGAGTAGACTGCCTCGACCAACAACAATTAATATGGAAATAAACTACTCCCGAAAAATGATCCGGACTGCTTATCTTTATCTGGCTTCGCTCGTGGGCCTAATGCTGATCGTGGTTGGCTGCGTCAGCTTGGTTAACCTAAGCTTAAAAACCTTTGTCTTTAAACAGGCCGATCAAGTTATCGTTTATCCGCTACCCACTCAACCTTTAGAACTGGCTGAAACCGAGACTGAGGCTGGTCCAACCGAGCAAGAGCAAATCAGTTATCAAGCTTATCGAGAACAGGAGCGAACCGCTCAACGCCAACGGTCAGCTGCCAACGCCTTAGCCATGATTATTGTTGGCTTGCCGCTTTATCTCTACCACTGGCGAACCATTGGCCAAGACAAAGACTAAAATAAAAATCCCGTTCCTGACGGGATTTTTGTGTTAAAGCTCTAATAATTTATTCTATGACTTCCAAAATGTCATTCCTGATCGCGTCGTTAAAGCCAGAGAAGGCCCGATTCTTGATAAAAATAATAGGATAATAGCCAAAGTCTTCAGAGACCCCCTCGCTGGCATCGAAGGTCGCCATTTGACGATTGAGCTCCTGATAAAATCCCGGTTCAGTCTCCAGAAACTCTTCAATCGGATAATTAATTTCTGTAAAGAAATCCAAGGCTTCCAGGCACATCTCCCCCTGACCATTGTGAAACACCCTAATACGATCACTGCTCTCAGGCAGGCTATCATCCGTGGCTTCGCTTGCCTGGTTGAGACGACCGCCCAAGTCTTCAACTCGACAAGGATTGTCAACTTTCTCTACGTCCTCATAAGGGATCAGGGGTCTAATCTTATCGGGAGTATAAGGAGCGTTCAGATTAATGGGCAACTGCCAATCTGGCAGCAACCAGTCGGCATCAGCCATAAAATCATCTAATCCGACCCAGACTATTTGATCCTGGGTGGTGTCCCAAAATTCGATCCACATATCCATCCAGGGTTTCAAGTAGCCCCCGATGTTAGTGTGGCTGACGGGATCGACCCGATGGTACGAACCATAGCGCGCTTTCTCTTTTTCAGTTAACGGTTCCAGGGCCCGCTTCAGCTCAGCCATCATGTCTTCAGGTTGCCCGGATCGCTCATAATAAGAATAATCACATAACGATCCATACTTAAATTCAACCTGAGGGATATTGGAGACCGAGAGGATCTTGGTTTGATGACCTTCAATCGCATAGACCGTTGCTTTCGTGTCAGTTGTGCCGCGCGCCGTGATATAGGGAATGCCGAGCTCTTCGGCGGCCTTTAAAGTATTAATATCTGAAGCCATGTAACGCGATGAAATAATCCGCACCGGCTGGTCGGTACAGGCTTCAATCTGATCTCGGGCGGCCTGAATGGCTGCTTTTTGCACTTCATAGGGCTGGCCCCAGAGAGGTTCACCCGGCACTGAAGCCATCACCTCAAGACCGTAATCTAAAATTCGCTTAACAGTGTCGCAATGCTCTACTACAAAGTCTGGATCCAGGTGTAATAACCCGGTAACGCCTCGCTGCTGCATTTCATTGACAAAATTGACTAAGCCAACCGTGTCTCGATATTCAATTAAGATCATTAAACCTTGAGCCGGTATCTGTTCTGGCTCTAGGCCTTCTGTGATGATCGGTGGCTCGGAGCAAACTTCAGCCTCCCGGCCGAGACAGCAAGTAACCGTTAAAACAATTAACGCTAAAACAAAGCAAACGGTTAGCAGGATGAATTTTTGATTAGTGGACATAGTAAAAACTTATTAATAGCTCTTTTTGATTAATATAGGCTATAGTTTTATCCTGTCAAATATTAATTCCGAGCGATAAGATATTGCTGGACTTGTCCAAAAACACAACACCAGTAGTAAGCATTTTCAAGCTTGAGTTTTTTATCTTTTCAAAACAGATCCCCATCGGCAAAAGGGATTGAGAAAATAATCTATTCGACGGGCGGCACTTCTTTGTATCCTGGAATAGTTTGCGCCACCACCTCAACGGTATCAGAGCCCTGACAAGCATAACCGCTGGAATCAGTAACAGCTAAAACAACATTCTTGCTGCCGATGTCAGCAAAAGTAACGATAGGATCAGACTGGCCGGTAACCGAGCTGGGACTACCGTCTTCAAATTCCCAGGACCAATCAGCCACTGCTGAATCAAAGACCGTTGATTGATCTTTAAATTGAATAACTTGGCTGGACTCAGCGTCAACCTGCTGCCAGGTGAAATCAATGCGCGGATAACGATGCCGGGGCGTCCCGAAGGAGGGCCCGGAAATCCAAGACGAAGAAGTTTCTGCCGCGTCCCAAACCATTAACCGCCAATAATAATTTTGATTGTAATCTAATATATTTTCTTCGATGGCATAAGCATGAGAACCACTGCTAATAACGCCAGAATCAACGACGAAATTAGCAAAGTTAGCGTTTTGACTAACCTGAAGACGATAAGCTGTTTGGGAAGAGCCAGCTGGTCCAATAAATTCCCAAGAAAAGATGGCGTAAGGATCCCAGTAACAATAATCTGGCTCGGTCACTTCTAGATTAATAGCCGAAGGCTGGGCGCCACTATATTGGCATTGGCTGTAATCGCAAAGACAGTTTTCTCCACAAAAAGATGAGCCAATAATTTCATAGCCCGGTTTCGGATCCAAATAATCAGTGCAGTGACAATGGTCATCAATCGCACAGTTGCCTGAGTCGCAACGAGCCCAAAGCCCGTCGTCGCGGCATTCAACAGTGTAACTGCAGACATAACTGCCTTCTTCATAAGCCACACACTCTGTTTCTTGGTTCGGCCGACAACCTTCGGTTAAGAATCTTTCTTCCGATCCATAAGCAGTGGTAAATTCATTTCGAGCCGCGGCTCTAAAATAATAGCTCGAGCCTCGATCAAGGCGATGACCGATTTCAGCCCAGAAAGCACCAGGGCTTGTCAGGATAACGGGATCAGTCCTATTCCGATCTTGATACTTTTCGTTGTCTTTTCGCCATTCAAACCAGGCCTCAGCCTGCTCAACGCCTCCGAAATAAGTTAATTCGCCAGAAACTTCTACTTTAAGCTCATTTTCTTCTAGAGAAGCTCGGGCCGATCCGGTAATTACCTCGGGCGACTCGGGTAATTTCCAAAATTCTAATTCATCAAATTCAAAAGGAAAGTAATGATTGCCCGTCATTTGCATTCTAACGCTGGCCCCCTCAACCACTAAAGGATTTCCTCGGTTATCAAAGCTGAGCGAAGAAATATCTACCTCGATCCACTCGCCGGTCGGGAAATCCTTACTGTTGTAAACTTCTTGATATCGGCCATCAATGATAATCATGATTTGGATGCTCTGAATTATGTTTGTATCGCCTGAGCGAGCCTCAGGAAGACGAAATCTAATTCGATCAGAGAATATGCCGGGGCGATAAAATTCTAACCAAGGGCTCCAAAGACTTGAACCCAACCCTCCACGGTTAATCGAAGTATAGGTGCCTACAATATCATCGTATCCGTAATGCTCGTATCCTCCCCAAGTGCCCCCAGAATCAGTGGGCGAAACCCAGCCCACTTGAGCGGGTCCAGTCGTGAAGATTTTACTATCTCCTTCAGCGGGAACAGAAGAAACGCTGTTGCGAGCCTGTGCCTTGAATCCGTAGTTTTTCCCCTCTTCGAGACCAGTGACCATGCGTCCAAAAACCTCGCCCGTGGCCCAGCCATTGGTTTCTCCGCTTAAGCCCTGATCCCATTCCGTGTAATAAATTTGATCAGGGTTATCTTCGGTCCAGTATTTGAATCGTGTTTCTGCTAATTCACCCCCATCGTCGCTAATCCGGCCCTTGAGAATAGCTGAGTTTCTCTCTATTTTGACGGCTTCGAGAGTGTGGACCGTCGCCTCGGTAATGGGCTCGTCTGGAACCTCGTAGAAATGGAATTCTCCGATCGTGCTCACCCAAGCTCCGCCACCGGGGTTGAAAGGATGTTTACGCCTCACGCGAGCCGACTCGACTAAACCGCTTGAAAAACCAACTTCAATAAAACGGTGGTTTTCGGGTAAAATGCCTTGAAAAACCAGCCGCCACGTTTTTTCGCCGGAATAACGAATATAAATTTCAGAGATAATGTCGCCCGACCCCGATCCTTCCCCGGTACCACTAATTCTTATTTTGTCGCACCGAAGCGGCTCGTTAAGATGGAATTCTAAGTAACCCCGCCAGTCGGTTTGAGTGGTGTAACCATCATTTCTGGCACGCGTAGCGGTGTCCCAATCATAGGCTTGCTTTTCATATGACCAGCGATTTTCGACATCGACGTGATAATCAGGCAGGCGCCAGCCTCCAGCTGTAGCGTAAAGAGTTGTAAAGGTTTTTTCTTCTCCAAAGCTTAATCCGGCGTTGTTTTGAGCTACCGCACGGAAGTAATAAGTAGTATCTGAAAGCAAATTGCCAATGGAGATAACAAACTCGCCTGCGGTCTGACGAGTCAGGGATCCGGTGCGATGAGCATAATCTTGCCAGTCCTGGCCAGGTTTTTCGTCCCAGACAAACCAAACCTGGGTTGCCTCATCCTGGCCATTGTCGATTAAATCTCCTACCATAGTCACGCTGCCAGTATGAATGTCTTCAGGCTCTAGCGTGCTGACTGTCGGCGGGGCAATGGGTACATAAGTCAGGCTGACATTATCAATGATTGCCCAGGAACGTCGGTCGTCGTCTCTACGCCATACCTCGAAAGAGACTGTAACGGTTTGACCGACATAGTCTCTCATGTTCCTTGAAATATTTGTCCAGCCAGATTCAACCTTACGATCCTCGTTCCGGCAATGCCGGCTATCCGTCGAGCAACACCATTCTTCGTAGGTTTCCAAAATTTCTCCCTGAGCATTGCGCAGGCGGACGCTGAAAGCATCTTGGCTACAATAGTCGTAAGTATAAAAATTATAATCAAATGATAAATTGACCTGACCGGCCGCTTGAGGAATAACAATATTTTGAGACAAGATACTAGTGCCGTGGCCGGCATAATCCTTGAAACCAAACAGGCCGGAATATTCACCGCTATAAGCTTCTTTGGTTAAGGAATAATGGCCGGGCCGCGCCGTCTGCCAACCATCCAGGGTGCCAGTTTCAAAATAACCATTAGCTATCAGTTCGGTGCTCATGATTTCTTGGCCATAATCTCGCCCAACCCCATTTTCAATAACCGGCCGAAGACGATAAACTTGATAGGGATCAAGATTGTCAACGCTGATTTGGAAGGCTCCCGTTTGATCGCGCCGCAAAACATCGCTGGTCTGCTGGTTATTTTCGTCCGACTGATATTCAAACCAAACCTTAACTTCATCAGCGTGGCCTAAATCAGTGACATAGCCTGCGAAGGTCGCTTGATTGCCGCTTAACTCAGCGACGGCCAGGGTGACTACCGCTGGGTCAGTTTGGACAGAAACGGTGATTTTTGGCGGTTCAGTGAAGCTTCCTTGTCCAGCCATGTCCATAAGATAGCCGGAATATTTGTATCGTTGTAAACTAGATTCCGATCGCAAAAAAGAAAATTCACATTCAGAAGAATGTGCAGAACAGCGATAACAAGTCCAATTATAATCATTCTCTTCACGATAACAAACATTTTTCATGGCAACGTTATCTTGGCCGCTGACAGTAACCTCAAATTCTTCATTAACTCGCACCACTTCGGAACTGGCGATGGTGCCTTGAGGGGGTGTTTGATCAATACCAAAAGCAAACTGGCTCGAAGAAAATTCGACCCAGTCACTTACTTCGTCTTGCTTATTAATAGTCCGCACTTGCCAACGGTACCGTTGGCCATTGCTCAATTGGTTTATAGAGATATTGCTATTACAGGGAGAGGCACAAAACTGGGTAGCCTGATGATTGGGAACATCAGAAAACTCTTCGTCAATAAGAATAATTTCTGCTTCTAGCTTAACGAGTTCTCCGGATTGACGGCCAAAGATTCTAGCCTTCAGACAAACAGCATCTTCTCGAATCCATTGGTCAGACAAGATTGATGTTTGGCAATCTGAAAAATTTTGACTTAACTGTTTGGGGCGGTTAAGAGGATTATCGGCTTGAGCAAAAAAAGGTATTAGCAGAACTAGAAAGACAACAAGATAAGTGAAAGCTCTCATAGTTAGGGCATAAATTCTATGTAATCAACGCTTCTTAGTTCTGTCTGGCCGACTATATTATCATGGCTTTTAATGAAAAAAAGATCACCGGCCTTAACTTCTTCTAAAGTAATCGGGATTTTTTCTGTTTTAAAGACCCCGTCGGCCTCTTCAGGAAAAACAATACGAAATATTTCTGTTGTTTCATCAAGGTAAACCTTAATCTCTTCCCCTGTCTCCATCGAGGGCATAATGATAAGGCGATGGGCGAGATCAACTTCGGAGACAACATTGGTGGTGCTGTACACTTCTTCTAGCGCTGGCGTATCTTCAGAATCTTCTTCTGGAAAAGTGATATCGGCAGGCGCGCGGGTTATCGACCAAAGCACAACGACCATCGCTATCAACAAAAGGGCGGCGAGAATGATAATATTTTTATTTTGGGTTAAGGCCATCCTTAAGATGATTAATATATTGTTACAAGTCTAGTTATCCCTATTGTATCAAAGTTTTCGTCAACTTAAAACACCCTTATCTGCCAAGCACCACTTTCCCTTCCTGAGCATTGCTATTTTTAACGATCAAAACAAAGATATATACCTTTCTTATTATTTTACCAAAACCAACTGCAACAGAAGTCGGTGTAGTTACTCCTCTGTCGGGGACGATGTTAGTACTGAGATTAAAGAAAAAATAAGCATATTTATATGGCGGACTTAAGAGAATGCGCCCAGATATAAATTTACCCCAGCTTACTAATCACTATATATCATTTTAGAAAACCGAGAAAATATCTCTGTTATTCTTATTCGTTCTGGCCTGTTCCGAGGGTGAGCAGAATTCAAACCGGCCCGAGAAAGAGACAAAAGTTTTCTCGAAAACACTAAATAACTTGACAAAATGCTACGATGGGAATATCCTGTAATTAGAATTCACAGGAAAAAGCACCTCTTAAGGTTTTGTCCTTCTGCGGTGCTTTTTCATTTTGGCTTTCTCTGGTATTCCAGCTTTTTCCGTAGATTATTAATAAAAACAATTTTTTCTTGAGCTGATTTTTTTATCAAGCTGGAACAGTTTTCGCTATAAGGACTGATTACGCGTTCAAGTTTGTTTTTACCATAGAGATACTTAATCAAAGAATAGAAATCTCCATCGCTAGAAATAATTAACGCTTTGTCGTAATTCTC
>JAKQBO010000006.1 GCA_029559515.1 bacterium | reverse complement strand
TGTCCTCCGAGGAAATTACCCGAAGATAAAATCCACGAAGGACATAATCAGTATAGCTAACCCTGTTTTTTTGTCAAGCCAATTTTATAAAAAATGTCCTCCGAATCAACTATCCGAAGATAGATCATCGAAGGACATAGTTATTATAGCCAAGACTATATTTTTGTCAAGCCAGTTTTCCACTTTTTGATTTTTCCCTCTCTTCGAGGATAAAAGTGGCCGGTCCATCATTCAAAACCTCAACCTCCATCATCGCCCCAAACTCTCCGCTCGCCACCGTTAAGCCGTACTCTTCTCTTAACAATAACTGGAACATCTGATAAAGACTATTGGCCTCCGCCGGCGAGGCGGCCCGAATAAAGCTGGGGCGGCGCCCGGAATCAGTATTAGCGCAAAGAGTAAACTGAGAAATAACTAAAACTTGGCCTTTCAGGTCAATTAAACTCAAATTGCTCTTACCGTCTTGGTCAGCGAAGACTCGCAAATGGGCCACCCGCTTCACCAGGCGGCGGACTTGTTCGGCCTGATCGCCCTGTTCAACGCCTAAAAAAACAACCAGGCCAGAGTTAATCTGGCCAACTATCTGCCCGCTAACCGAAACGCTCGCTCGTTTCGCTCTCTGAACTACCGCCTTCATATTAAAATAATCACTGGCCAAGCCGGTTCTTAATCACTTCGAGCTGCGGGGCCATCTCCTGGCGAGCCCTCTCTTGAACCCGCTCAATGGAAGGATTATCCGACATCGGCTCCCCGAGCTGATTTCCTATTTCGAAGGCCTGATTATTGAGATGCCGTAGCCGCTCCGCCGCCGTAATGGCCTGATCTAAGCTGGGCCGAGCTTCTTCCGGCGCCACATCATAAACCGACTCCAATGTCTGAATCGCTTCTTGGCTAGCTTGGCTTAAAGTATCATGACCCTCGACCGATAAATTATCCCAGTCTTGCTGAATAATTTCCTCGCCTAGGGTCATATACTTTTGATATTCCTGGCTGAGCGACTCAACCATCCGCCTCCGTTCATTCAAACATTCTGCTTGATCTTCTTCTGGACAGTCCTGATCCATCTCTTGAACCCGCTCTCTGAGCCGTTCTATCCGGCGCAGCGCTGTTTCACTGAAGTCATTTTCAACTTCAGCCCAGCGGTTCTCCTCGCTGATCTTTCGCAGCGCCTCTACCTGCGTGTCAACCGCCTCGGAACGAGCATCCCGGAGGTGTTCTCTAAACTGCTCCATACCCTGAAAGCGATCTTCAAGAGCATCAAGACGTTCTAAAGCCTGCGCCTGCCAAGCATTAACCTGATCACTGATCTCTGCTCGCGATTTGGACATCCGGCGCAAGGCCTCATTATAGACACGCCATTGGCCTAAAATAGACTCGGCTTCTTCATTATCCAGCTCGGCCACCTGCTCTAGCCGGTCCAGCCGTTCGGTCATCAGGTCTTTATAGCGATTAAAGGCCTCGTCCGGCTGCCAATTGCTTATCGCCTCAATGGCTTTAATTTGGCCCTGCTGGGCCGCTGAGCGAGCTCGTTCTAAGGCCGCCTGAGCCTCAGTTGGCACCTGCTCCTTAAGACTCTCCAACTTCTCCAAGTGCTGGCCCATCGAATCCTCTAATCGATCAATCAGCTCTTCTTCCTCCGGCCCCCGTTGAACTACGCGGTTTAAGGCCTGCGCCAGTTTCTCCTGCTGCCGTTGGTAGTTATCGGCGGCCCGATCAATCAGCTGCGGAGCCTTTTCCATGATCGCCTCTAGTTCCGCCAGTCTTTTTTCGCTCAAAAATTGATGCCGTTCCAGCTTGGCTTCACTATTAAAAGTGAAGAAAGTCCGAATGTTTTCACCAAACGTCTTAAATGGATACCAGAAGCTGCCCGGCAACACCTGGGGTGTCTCTACCTCCTGAATCGACTCCTCGGCGAAAGCACTCAAGCCCGAACCCACCATCAGAGCCAAAACAATAAAAGTAATTATTTTTTTCATTTGGCGTTTCATATTAGTTTAACTAAGTTTAAGACTAATAAAGTCTAATACTATTAAAGCTAAACTACAAGATATAAAAAACTCCCCGCAGAAGGCACCAAAAGATGAGATCCGCGAGGAGTATCTCCATTATAGCCAGGGGGTCTTTTTTGTCAACCCCCTTTTAAGAAAAAAAAATATCCTCCGGAAGAACTATCCGAAGATAGATCAACCAAAGGATGTTACCAGTATAGCCAACCTTGTTTTTTTGTCAACCCCATGTACTGGTTCGCATGACATGATCCACCGTTGGTGGCCAAGCTTTCTTAATGTTTTGTCTTCTTTTACCTTTTGTTTTCGAAAGCCCGGATTGATTAAGGAATCAAACGGATTGCGGACAATTGAAGACCTCAAAATTTAGTCTTTGAAGATTTGAGGAGACGCTGTCAATTAAACAATTCTATCTGATGATTTTTCTTCCTCAGATAGGCCCCAACCAGCCTTTGATATTCTTTGGCTGTATTGAGGGCATTTTCGGCTTCGCTTTTAGATATAAAATCAAGTGGCTGATAAATTGCTTTATGCCTCTTGACTCGATAACGATCTATTCTCTCGATCAGCTCTTCAAATTCTTTTCCCAGCAGCGCTCCCGCGACTAAAAAGGTTGTTTTATGTTGTCCCCCGCTATCTGGGCGATATCCATGTAAAAGCAGAACGACTCTTGATATTTGTAGTAATCCGTCGTAAGCCGCCTTAAAGGCCGTTTCGTGAAATCCGCCTCCGAGATTATATTCAGCTGATTGAAGATTCCGTCGAGCCGAATCAAGTAATCCGTTCAGGGACTGAACGTCCGTCAACTGTTCTTTCAACTTACCTTCTTTAAGCAGTTTTGCTAATAAGCTGTCTGAATTCATCTTCATCTCCAATGATAAGAATATAATTTTTCAAGATTTCTTGATGAAAAAATGTTCGAGCCAGTTTTTCCCGAAATTCTTCTTGGTCCGCCAAATGATAATCTACTGCCCGATAGATTCTCTGTTCGGCGGCCTTAACCGCTTGGTGCACCTCTTCTTCTTTGACTTCTCCGATCAAATACAAGTCTATGTCGGATTCGGGGCCGAAATCTCCTTTAACATAAGAGCCGAATAAAAAAGCGAAATCAAGACCGGCCAGCTTTTTCAGCTCCTCGGCCAAGATAACTTTTAAGCCGATGGTCTTATCAATGACATTTTTGAGGTCGCGATACAGGGGGCTGGCTGTATTCACTTGAAAATAAACCAAGTTTCCCCTCTTTTCGCTCAGCAAAACCCCGCTCTTTTTAAGTTTTTCCAGCTCCTGCCGGGCCTGGCCGGCCGAGACACCGATAAGGCGAGCGATCTCCCGCAAATAATAAGATTTATGGGGATTATAAAATAAAAGCAGGATAATCTTTTTTCGGGTTTTTGATTTAGTAATCAGATCCAACATATTTGTACTATGTTTTAAGTACAATTGTACTTAAAAAAGAAACCGAGTCAATGCCTTTATAAAGCAATCCACTTCGCTTTCCTCTTTATTATTCAGCCAACAAGCCGGCCCAAGAAGCGCTTCAATCGTACTCCGGATCATAATTTACCGACTCAAGTTAATTGCCCTATCTGAGTCGACGACTGCATTATATATGTATCTGAACCTGGACAGCTCTTTTGAATAAAAAATGTCCTCCAGAAGAACTATCCGAAGATAATCTACCGAAGGACATAGTCATGATAGCCAAGGTTATTTTTTTGTCAATGGCCAGCGTCAAGATTTTTCAAAATCTGGCGCTTTAAGCGAGCCAGGCAATGCTGATCCAAATTCAGCTCGGCCAAACTAACTTGTTCCGAAATTAAGCCAATCAGGTGGTCATGTAGATCCTGTAAATCGTGGTCTTTGATTAGCTGATGGTAAAGAGACCAGTCAAAATCCTGACGACAGTAAAGCAGTAAACTGAAGATATCAATTATGTCTTTGACTCCCTTGCTGCTACCACGACGCTGACTGGCCGCCCGAGCTTTTAAGAGCAATAGAACCTCAGCTTTAGGAACCCGAAAACCGTTTATTAGCTTAATCTACCACGATATCAATATCTTTTGACCTCAGGGCTTGAGTATAAACAAACACCGCCCAACCGCCGATTAAGATAAAATCAAGACGACGCTTCAGCTCTTGAAGCAACTTAAAGCTCTGCTCGGTGACAAGATGGTGATAAAATTGAGCCATATTAAATAATTCTTTCCTTTAGAGCTTCAGCAAAATCTTTAGCGTACCACTCTGGCAAACTCCAAAGATCAGCGAATGTCTGCCCGTCGGGAGTAACTGAACCGAAGTTTTTCATCCAAGGATCGGCGGTTAAGACAAAGATATTGTCTCGACCAGAAAACGGCGGAAACCTTTTCTGAAAGTGATCCAGGCGGTCCGGCGGCAAGTAAACATACACCTTGTCGTACTCGCTCGGGGCGTCTTGATACTTCTTTAAGTAAGCTGAAAAAGCTCCAAAGATAACTTCCGGTGGCATTTGAGCCTCAATCTCCAGTGCCGCACCAGAGCAACAAGTTTGATAAATTATATCCTTAGAAAGTCGCCGGGTCGTCCCCCAGAGATAAAGAAATTTCTCAATGTTAACCAACTTAAATCCTCGACCGTGGACAGTGATAATGCCCGAAGGTCGCAAAACTTTAATGGCATTAAAAACAGTGCTCAAAGAAAATTGATATTTTTGAGCTAGCTCCTGCTGAGTAAAATCAAACTTCTTCTGCTCAATTCCTTGATAAAGAATCTCTCGCCAAATAATCTCTTTCTTTTTCATTTCGATTTTTGAAAGTAAAATGGTGATTGATTTCTATAATATTCGAAAAGAATTAGATGTCAAGCCCTTGAATAAAAAATGTCCTCCAGAAGAACTATCCGAAGATAATCTACTGAAGGACATAGTCATTATAGCCAAGGTTATTTTTTTGTCAAGCCAAATAGAAGTAACTTTTATCCAAAGCAACTCCTCAACCTCTTAACATTCTCCAGGTCCGGCCCCTGGCCGTCAAAGCCAGGCGTCTCTAGGATCCAGGGCAAGCCATTAAGGGGCGCCCGCTGAGCCAAGGCTTGAAAACCCTCTAGCCCCATCTTCCCCTGGCCAATATTGGCGTGCAGATCGCGACCAGAGTTAAACTCGGTTAATGAGTCATTAACATGCAGTAGCCGTAAGTGTTCTAAGCCTAGTTTATCATCCCAGTTGGCTAAATAACGGTCAATTCGATCCGGATGAAGATCGAGCAAGCCGGATTGAAAGGCATGAGCCGTATCTAAACAGGCTCCCACCCGGTCAGAGTTAACATGGCCGATTAAAAACCCCAGCTCAATGGGGTTAACGCCCACTTTTTGGCCACCGCCGGCTGAGTTTTCCACGATCAGCTGGACTGACCCCGGCACCCGGGCTAAAACTTCTTCCATCCCCCGCACCACCCGGGCTAAAACCTTCTCTTTAACTCCACCGGACGATCCAATATGAAAAACCAACCCCCGGGCTTTAATCTGTTCCGCAATCGACAAATGGCCGGCTAAAGCCTCAACTGACTTCTGCCATAGTTCTTGCTTCTCGGTCGCTAAATTAATTAGATAAGGAGCATGCAAAAAGACCGGCTCGACCAGTCTTTTTTGCTGATACCGATGGTAGTTGTCCAAACTAGACTGATCCGGAAAGTGAACCGACCACTGGCGAGGCGAGGAGCCAAAAATCTGAATAGTATCAATGCCTAATTCTTCCGCTCGAATCAAGCCGTTAACTAGTCCGCCGGTCACTGAAACATGAGCGCCGATTTGAGCCATAATCACTGCTTTTTCTCTTCCGGCGACAAAGAAGATTTCTGAATAATGATTTTATAGATGTTTTCAATAAAGTCGCCCCCGGCATAACCAACAACTACCGCCAGAGCCCAGCCAAAGGTCTCATTGTAGGTAAAGCCAAGATTATGGATGGCGGCCACCACAACCAAGCCGATCAAACCCGACAAGCCGGCCATACCCAGCAGATATTTCGCCCGGAAAGGTACATCTTTATAGGAAAACTGGTGCTTAATAAAGCCGGTGAGGCCACGAATGACTCCGCCGAGAAAACCGGATAAAAAAATGATTAGCATTTTATAAATTAATTAATTATTTAGCTCGGAGCCAATCGACTCGAGAGCCATAATGTTCTTGATATTGCGGATGAGCGACCAAGGCACCGGTCCAGACATCAGCCGCTTCCTGATACTTCTCCTGGCCTTCTAAAAAGTGAGCGTAAAGAGTAAAGGCCCGCCAATCATCAGAGGCCTCAATCCCCTGCTGATACAGTTCAGCCAACCTCTGATCATCCGCTTGAAAGTGCTTCTTTTCAAGATTAATCAGCTTCTCCCAGTAGCTGTACTCTGAGGGCCGCCGATCCAGCGCGGTTAATAAATACTCCCGAGCTTGTTGATAGTGGCAATGCCTCAGCTCGTTCTGAGCCATGAGATCATAAACAAAAGAGTCATCTCTTTCGATTAAAGCCAAAGATAAAAAATCCTTAGCTGGTTGGTAGTCACCTAGTTGATAATAGGTAAAACCTAGAGCCAAGGCAATGTTGTCATCGTCAAGACAAGAGCTGTTGATGAGCGCCGCCTCTTCCTCAGCCAGCGCCTCTCCCTGATGCAGTTTCAGCAACCAGGTGGCTTGCTGCTCTAAATTAGCTCTTTCTTCCTCGGTAATCTGAATTTCGGGGCAGACCACCTCTTCCGGGGCCTCGCCCAAAAACATCTTTATAAAAGAGCCCAACAAAAGAATCAACCCCATGAAAAGCAACAGCACCACAACTGAAACCAGGACCAATAGATTTTCATTGAAACGGATCTTAGACATATGCTCCCAGTATAATCAAAAATGGAGAAAAAATAAACATTCGAATAAACAAAATCCCCGCTGGCGGGGGTTTTGACCTGAGTTGAATTATCTTTTGCCGCGCTGGGCGCATCAGACCGCGCCGGTAAGCTCGTCGGCCCAGGCGGCGGAGCTCCATCGGCTGGGGCCCATTGTGCGAGACACTCCGGTCCTTCGGCGAAGCAGCTGGCCTCGATTCGTCCCACGTCAACCACTTCTGATCAGCAAGCCTCAAAAGCGCCCGGACCGGACCGACAGCTTAATTGCTCGGCATCAGAGGACATACTATTGAAAGCATGGTTGATGATTCATCAATCGGCTAAAAATAAAGATAAAAAAATATCCTCCGTGAAATGTCCGAGAACAATTCAACAGAGGATGTAACTATAGTAACAAAGGCTATTTTTTTGTCAAGGTTTTTATCCGATTAAATATCAAAAAGCCGTTCTTGATGCCCCCAGAAAATTCTGCATCTCTGATTTAATTTTTCTTTTAACTTTATAACGAGAGGAGAGTGTCTCGTTAAATCTCTCAGTAAACCAATCTCGGTCAACCGAAAAGCGATGGCCAAAATATAAAGCGAGAGCGGTTCCGTCAGCCAAATAAAAGTCTTGCGATAAACCGGATTCCCCGATTATCTTAAGAACGCTTTGGGTGTCTGGAGTGAGGGCCTCCGGGTACATTTTAGTTCTTTTAAGGGAATTTTTAATATAATTGACCAAAAATTTGCACTTCTCCGGCTAGAGAAAACATGATGCTTAGCCGTTTTTTTAATCTCAGACCAGCCGTAATAATCTCTGATCGTTTGCCATTCTTTTAGATTGCCAAAATCAAGAACCCGACCAATTATAAACTGAGCGTTCTTTTCTGGATCGAGGTTATCAGTATTAACATCCCAGAATAAGGTTGGGCGAAGTGATAAATTATCCATGCGATATGTTAATGATAGTACAAAAAACCTGCTCGATTAGATTAATTTTAGCTTTTCATTCGTAACGCAAAGCATCTACCGGCTCAAGATTAGCGGCTCGCCGAGCCGGGAAATAACCGGCTAAGCCACCGACCAGCGAGGCAAACAGCATGCCAAAGAAAATTAAAAGGATGGTCACGGTCGTCTGAATATGGAAGACTGGGCGAGACTGAGGCACCAGATACTCCGCGGAGTAGGCCAAACCAGAGCCTAAAAGCACCCCGAGTAAACCACCGACAAAGCCAATAATAATGGATTCCATTAAAAAGATCGAGATAATGTCTTTCCTTTTAGCGCCGACTGCTTTCAGAATGCCAATCTCTTTGGTCCGTTCATAAACCGAGGTATACATAGTGTTAGTAATGCCGATCGCCCCGACTAAAATAGCAATGCTGGCGAAGAAGAAAACCGCTAACTGGATTAAGCTCATCACGTTGCCCACCATATCAGTGGCCTTGTCACTAGTAATAATAGAAAAGGAAGGCTGGTCGTCCTGGCGGGTGCGGCGCTGAGACAGCTCGAGCTCGGCCCGAATATTCGCCTCAACTCGCGCGACGCTAAAATCTTCATTAATTTTAGCCATGACCATCGGTGAGCCATCCTGACGGCCAAAAACCGACTGAAAGTCCGGCCAGTCTAAAGCCACCATGGAGTCGTCCTGCTTACTACCTAGCGAGCGCAATATTCCGACGACCTCAAAGCTATGACCGCGAATCTGAATGCGGTCGCCAGCCCGAAGCCCGGGCAAGAGATCCTCGGCCACCATGCTGCCAACGACGGCCTGACGACGGTTTGGTTCGGGCCAGTGGCCCTCAACTAGATTCCAACCCAGATTCTCCTGATAAACCGAGACCGACGTCTCCCAAGGCGAACCAAAAATAAATATATTTTGGCTTGAATCTTTATAGCGGACTACTTCGCCGGCCCAAGCCGTGGGCACCACCATCTCGACTCCCTCGGCCCGACGAATGGCGTCAATATCATGGCGACTGAGTTCGGTGCCGCCGGCGAAGGTGGCCATAATATCGTTCATATCGCCCGGCATAACCATAACAATATCACCGCCCATCGTCTTTAACTCCTGCATAATTGATCCCTTGAGTCCCTCGCTTAAAGAAAGCAGCGAAACGACTAAAAAGACGCCAATCACAATGCCTAAAATAGTCAGCCAGCTGCGCAGCGGGCGACCTTTAAGGTTTCGAAAAGCCATTTTAAAATAAACTTTCTTCATAGCCGTGATTGGGGATTAACCTATCTTTAATAAATTTGTTAATTTTACTTCTGAGTTCTAAGAAACTGTACACTTGTGTCCAGCTTGGCCAAATACGACAAAATTAAACCGTTTGGCGCCGATCAATGATTTCACCATCTCTCAATTCCACAATATCTTGACCATAGGCCGCAATCTTTAGATCATGCGTCACGACAATAATAGTTTTGCCCTGCTGATGAAAACTAGCCAGCAATTCCATGATTTTCTGGCCCGTTTTGGTATCAACATTGCCGGTCGGCTCATCAGCCACTAAAATATCGGGGTCATTAATCAAGGCCCGGGATAAGGCCACTCTCTGCTGTTCCCCGCCCGACATCTCGTTCGGGCGGTGATTCAGCCGATGGCCTAACCCTAATTCAGTTAAAATCTTTTCCGCCCGGGCTTTTCTTTCGGCTTCGCTAACACCCTGGAAAACCAAGGGCAAAGCAGCATTATCAATGGCGCTTAAATTCATTAACAGATTAAACCGCTGAAAGACAAAGCCGATCTTGCGACCGCGAATGTCGGCTAGCTGATCGCCGCTCAATTCAGAGACGTCTTGGCCATCCAAGAACACCCGACCCTCGGTCGGGGTGTCTAAACAGCTGACGATATGGAGCAAGGTTGACTTGCCGGAGCCGCTCGGACCAAGAATGGTCGTAAAACTGCCAGCCTCAATTTCCAAATCAACATCTTTCAACACCGTTAAATCCACCTGGCCCATCCGATAGACCTTCCGCACTTTTTCCAGCTTGATCAACATCAGTGAGCAATAATTTGATCGCCGGCTGCTAGGCCGGAAATAACTTCTACCCGGAATCCCTCGCCTCTCATGCCTAAAACCACTTCTCTTTCTTCAACCGTCCCATCGGTGCGATAGACTCGAACAAACGATCGGCCTTCTTGAGTGGTCACGGCGCTTTCCGGCACGGTTAAAATGTTTTCTTTTGACTCTAAGATTATCTTGATATCGGCGGTTAAGCCGGCTTGAAGACCTTCGAAAGATTCATCGAATTCTACTAAAACCGGATAATAGACGATATTATTAATGATCCGAGGGGCCGAATTGACAAAGGCGACTTGTCCAGAAAGAGTCTCGTCAGGAAAAGCCACTAGCTCTATTTTAACCGGTTGGCCAGGTTGGATCTGGCCAATATCGCCCTCATATATTTCAGCTTCTATTTGGAAGTCAGCCAGAGGACGAATTCTCAAAACTGATTGGCCGGGCTGAACTATTTCCCCAGATTGCCGGCTGATCTCAACAACTACCCCCTCAAAGGGAGCCGTGAGCGTCATCTCTTTCAAGCGCTGATCCATGAGTCTCAATTCTGCCTCAGCTTGCCGGATTCGCGCCTGACACAGCATCTGGTCTTCTTCCCGGGGCGCACTAGTTTGCATCTCCCATTGGGCCAGAGC
Organism: bacterium; assembly: GCA_029559515.1. Taxonomy (GTDB): domain Bacteria; phylum Patescibacteriota; class Minisyncoccia; order Minisyncoccales; family UBA1441; genus UBA1441. Next base: position 13,739 of record JAKQBO010000006.1, on the reverse strand, counting down.
TAGATCATAACTGCCTTGAGCTGTTGTAACCTGCCGTTCGGCGGCTTGAATAGCCCGCTGGGAGGCATTAAGAGTATTTTGACTGGTCACCCAGTGAGCATGAATGGTCTGCCGGTGAGTGGTTAGGCCGCTGAGCACATTGTTAATGGTGGTATTCTCGGTATGCAACAAAGTCAAATCAGCCAGACTTAGGCGGGCCACGGCCACAGAATCTAAGGCAGCGCGCACCGCTTCGAGGGCATTGATCATCGCGTCTAAGGCCTGATCAATTTCCTCGTTCTGCTCAGCTGAAATAACTAATCCGCGAGCTCCGCCATACTGGCTACTCAGTGATCCTTTATTCCAATAATGGGCATTATTAGCACCTAACAGCAAGAAAGCCGCCCGAGCCTTAGCATCGGCTAGCTTTAAACTGTCATGGGTGCCGGTAACAAAATATTCCGACTGTAAATCAGTCAGGAAAAAGAGGCTGTTCAGGCCGACATTAACCGCCTGCCGAGCATCATTAAGGGCCAGACTGTAAACTTGCTGGCGATCGACCAGAATCCGACTTTCTAATTCTTGCTTCTCGGCCTTGACCTCAGCCAAAGAAGCCTTGGCGTTCGCTAAAGCTGTTTCGGCATTAGTGAGCGCGGTGCGATAGTAGGCCCGCTCTTGATCGGAAGGGCCAGCCATCAATTTTTGATAATCAGCTTGAGCCATCGACAGGTTTTCCTTAGCTCGAGAGCGTTCTAATAGCAGACTCGTTCTCTCTAAGGCCGCCAGCGTTTGTCCGGCCGCTACGGCCTCCCCCTCGCGAACGGACATCTGTTCTAGCCGTCCACCTTGATTGAAGCTTAACGACACCTCTTCGCCCTGCTTAACGCTACCGGACTCAAAGAGATAACGGTTAAGATCTTGATAATCAACTTGATGTAAAACGAGGTCGTTTTGCTCTCCGTGGCTTAAGCCAAAGATTAAAAACAAAACCACCGCTAAAATTAAAATGAGAATCCAGATGATTCTTTTTTTATGCTTGGAAAACAGATGAGACATAATAGCTATATTCTAACTGAAAAAGACGGAAAGGCAAATGGTAGCCGAGCTGAATATGATGAGACGCCCTCAATAAAAATTCCCCTGATAAGAAGCCCGAAGGCAACCTAGAGAGATTACAGTTGTTATCGGAAGACAATGCCTGTAAACCGGTTCTTTTTATTTATGATCCAGCTAAAAACCCTTATAAACATCCTGCCGATGAGAAAAACGATGCAAAACGATAGTTGTTGCGCTGAAAGAATAGATTAATCGATATGGGCCGATGCGAACACGATAAGCCGGATGGCTGATTTTACGAAGCCGATAACTTTCCAGTCGCCGATCCATGGGATTTTTGCTCAGCAGAGCGATAACTGGATCCGCCTGAGCCCTTATCTTGGGCGGAATCTTTTTTATGTCCCTCTCAAACTGACGGGTCACTAAAATCTCTCTCATCAAAGACCAAGATTATTTCAAGTCAGCCAGTGAATTGATTTTCTTCACCCGGCCAGCCTCTTTTTCCTTAAAAGAGCGCTCTAAACCCCGCACAAAATCTGGCCCGTACGCGCCGCGGGACTCTAGAGCCCTTTCAGCCAAATCAGCCATTTCCAGGCTTAATTCCAAAAGACGCGTAGCTTCCTGGGTTGATAATAAATTTGTTGGTTTTTGTCCGGCCATGACTCAATATTATTTATCTTGTTCATTTTAGCATATTTTGAAGAAGCCACCAACGGCCACTGATTCTGGCTGGCAGCTAAAGCCCTCGGGATGAAAAACTTTCAAAAAGTTGTTGGCGTCACAAAAATGTCCTCCGGTAAGAAGCCCGAAGGCAACCTATCGAAGGACATAGTCATTATAGGAAACTATATTTTTTTGTCAAGAGCTTTTTATCGGTATTTAGGTGTTTGGTTATTTGTACTATGTTTTAGCACAACTGTGCTTAAAAAAAGAAGCTCGGTCAATGCCTTGATGTGATGGGCGACACTGATTCTGTGCAAGCCCCTGCCTTAAATAAATGGGATAAAGCTAGCCCCCGGCACTACGATGAAAAGGGATCAGGCGGTTAATCAACTAAGGCCCCTTTCTTCTAATAATTTTTCTGCTTGAAATTACTTTCCGGTCTCCTCGTTTTGGCGAATGGAAATGTTAAAGAAAATCTCTGCCTCTGTTCGGTATCCCTGGTCTGTTTTTCTGGCAACCTTGAAGCTATAAGAACCGGGGCCACGAACAATAAGTCGATCTAGCATAACCCGGTGCCTGAAAAGAATCCGCTTTTGGTTAAAGGTTAGCCGATATTCGGGACTGTTCATTAATAAATCTCCCCGACTGTCTGCTAATTGATACTGTATGGTTATGCTCTGGCTCTTTTGCCGAAACCAAAAACTAACCAAATTGAATCTCCCCCTAATGACAAGCTTATCTTTTCTGTCGGCCTGACCTGACAACAAAGACAAATTAATGTTTTCAATCTGCTTCAAAAAGCTCCACTGACCAGTGGTCTGATCGATTAAAACATCTTCGCAGAAGACCAAAGAGGGTTTGCTCATGTTTGCAAGTTGTCGATTCTAGCTTCGCTCCAGGACTGGTGCTCTGAATCAGAAACTGATCCAACCGCAAGATCAAGCACTGTAAAAACCGGAGGAACACTAAGCACCTCCCCTAAATCTTGGCTGTCCAGATTGAGGGCTTGAGCTATTCGGCTAAGTAACTCTAGGCCAGGGTTATAATCAGCGCTTTCTATTTCTGAGATAATGCTTTGAGTGGCTCGAACCTTACGAGCCAGGTCTGCCTGGCTCAAGCCCATTTCTTTTCGGCGATTCCAGACCTTTTCCGCCAATCGTATCCTTAATTCGGCGTTTTGCCGATGATAAGGATGATCCTTGCTTCCTTCTATTATTTTTTCTAACGCGAATTTTCTTTTTTTCATTTTATTATATAGCGATCAGGATCGCTTTTAAATTTAAGATAACACTCTTGAGCTTTTTGATAATGTTTGCTTTCTGCTCTTTTTTCCTTTTTCTTGCCATCATACTTTCTAGGTTTCTCAAAAGCATAAAGTAAAACCATCAGATCGCCATGACAGCAGTAAAAAACTCGAATTAATTTATTTTCATCTTTCTTTTGATTGATTTTAAAAAAACTATACTTTTTCACCGGCTCGGCTATACCACTGAAGGGGTGCCCTTGCCTCTTTAAAACTTCTTCAAATTTTTTCTGTAAATCGAAGGCGATCCGAGCTTTCCTTTCTTCGGACAAATCAGAACACTTCCTCACCTTTTCTTCCAGAAAGGCATCAACTGGACATTCTTTTTCTGCAGGATCATAATAATAAGCTATTTCCATTATATGCGATTAGAGATATTTGTCAATTGCCAGGTACTTCCAACAATCATAGCTCCTCAGCGATTCTTATAGTTGCAACTTTATTGACCTGATTTTTTCTAAATCAGAATCATAATTGCCCTCAAACATTTTCCAATAAAGAGACGCCAAATCTGAAGATACTCTCTCATTTCCTAGAGAGCGAGCTTTGATTGCTTGCTGCATGATCTCATCCCGATTTTCCAAATCTGTGAAAATTTTTCGGGCGCTCTCAAAAGTTTCTCTGCTGAGGTCATTATGAAGATGTAAAAAATGACACTTATTAAGCGCGCCCCGGGGATAAATTCGACCGTAATAGAAATTAGGAGCCTTTAGCTTCTCTCGAGCTCTCGCTAATTGCAACATTATAACTTCCAGCTGTTCTAAATCAGCAAGTAAAGTATCTCTCACCATTTTCTTTTTTCTTTTCGTTTCTTGGCACTCTCGATATATGCTCAACAAAACCCCTACTATGCCGGAAATAGCTGCACCTATTATCATAAATATGCCTTGCTGACACGACATTATTTTAGCGTTTAACCATTTTGATCACCATCAGAATCAAACACATCAACAACTTTGCCGTTGAAAACAAAGTTGTCTTTATCGGTTAAATAAATAGGGCGATGCCCTGGTCGGTTTGAACAGGGAAAAAGACCGATCGTTCGTTCGTCAAGCTGGCGATAAATTTTTATGGTTGCCAGTCCATCAATCACCGCCAGGACGATGTTCCCGTCGCTGAATTCTTTGATCTCTGGGTCAATCAACACATAACTACCGGGCTTAATCCTTTTTCCATTAATCTTAGCCTGATTCATCGAATCCCCCTCCGCTTGGACAGCGAATAAACCAGGACGTCGATCCAAAAGGGTTTCTGAAACTTTCAGGTACCCCTCAATCCGCTCTTCAGCGATAGAGGTTGGAACACCGGCACTGCCGATGCCCAAAACAGGTATTGAAATAAAACTACCAGAAGGTTCGATTAATTCTAGACCCCGGGCCACCCGACCGCCTCTCCGAAGATAGCCTTTTTCTTCCAGGCCCGAAAGATAATTGAAGACTGAACGAAGGCTATGAGAGGTTAAGCCCAGTGAAATGGCTTCCCTGTGAATTTCTCGAATGGTTGGCATACAGCCTTCCCGATCCCGATACTGCTTGATTGCCTTAAAAACAATATGCTCGTTCGGAGATAATCTTTGTTTACCGTCTTGCATATTGTTTACAGTATAACAAACTAAGCAAAAACGTCAAGCCCTTAATGGTTTTTACGGTACTGAGCTAGTTTTACCCGAGCTCCCGCTCCGCTATCTCTCTGAAGAAAGTAAAAAATAATTCAATAAAAATGTCCTCCGGTAAGAAGCCCGAAGGCAACCTATCGGAGGATGTAATAACTCAAAACATAACTTGATTTAACAAAACGAAAGGAATATACTGAATCTTGAAACCTATATATAGCAACATGAAAAAAATTATTCAGTTCCATATCACCAAGGGAGAGAAATATCTTATTGCCCAAGGGGTGAACTTACCCGTCGTTACCCAGGGCAAAACCCTGGATGAACTGGTCAAGAACATCAAAGAGGCGGTTGAACTTCAGCTTCAAGGCGAGAATTTGGCTGAATTCGGCCTCTCTCCCCGTCCTTCGGTTTTAGTTAATTATGAGCTAGAAGCCCCGGCCCATGCCTGAGCTTAAGATTCTTTCCGGCAATCAAATAATTAAGATCCTGACCAAATTTGGTTTCTCAATAGAGAGACAAAAGGGCAGCCATGTCAAACTGCAAAGAACAGTTGATGGTTCAAGGCAAACCTTGACCATTCCTCGACATCAAGAACTAGACAAGGGTACCATCAAAGCCATTTATAACCAGGCTCGACAATATGTTGCTGAAGGAGAACTCAAAAAGCATTTCTACGCCTAAACCAAAACCGGAAAACAGCCGGTTTTTTTGTTTTTATCAAGTTTGTATTTTCAATAAAAATGTCCTCCGGTAAGAAGCCCGAAGGCAACCTATCGAAGGACATAGTCATTATAGGAAACTATATTTTTTTGTCAAGCGCAAAAAGTATTTATTTCCATAATTACCTTTAGCGCGATAAATAGCAAATTGACAGAAGCAGCCGGTTAGGGCTTTTGGTTGGCGAGCCTGGCCATCTCGCCCTCAATAAAGCGTAACGTTTCTCTTTTCAGGTGTTTTCTAATCCGGCTAAATACCTCTGCCTCCAGCAAAGTGTTCAAGTCTTCATCTAGTTTTTGCTGGCTGATCTTTTGATCAATGAAATCTCTCAGAGCCGATAAATGCTCTTGAGCCGAAATCCCCGTTCTTTCCTTGATAATCTCTTCCGAATAGCCCATTTGGCGCATGAAAAATTGATGAATGTCATAGATGTCGCGCCCAGCTATACTCTGATGGCGCCGATAACGATCAATCGGAGCTACCAGCTTGTGGGCAAACATTGTTTCCGGTGTTTGGCAAATAGCCGTTCTTTGCACAATCGGCAAAAAGACCGGATGATATTTGTTATGACGATAGGTTTGGGTTAACAGATCGAGCTTCAGTGTGTTGCGTTCGTGATCCGGAGCCGGATATTTTAAAAAATACTGAAGTTCTCTATGGCTGGCGTCTTTAACCTCTAAACCGACTTGTTTGAAAATGACCCCAAGCCGGCGATCGGCCTCGACCGGGTCAGCCTCAGGTGACAGGTCAAAATCCAGATCGACTGAAAACCGATCCAGTATGCCTAGCCAGCGGGCGCAAGTACCGCCCTTAAAGAAGGCCTGATGAGCCAAATAAGGGTCATCCAACATTTCAGTCAGCAGTCGAGCTAGATAATTTTCGTGGCGGGCATTTTCTTTGCTAAAAACCATGTTAATAGCCAACTTGTCTTTTAATTTTTTCAACTTTTTCCCAGTCAACCAAGCGAGGGGCATCAAAATGGTAACTCGGATCATAATAAAGTAAATCGGCGACCGCGCGCTCAACAGTCGCTTCCCCTCCTGAAGAATGAGCGACCACCCCGGTTTGATTATATAGGCACTCTGCTTTTAGCTGACGGACTAAAAAGCGATGATTAGCTAATTGAAAGCGGCCAGAGCAACTAGAAACCAGAGTGACCTGGCTGATTTCCTGAAAGATAACGCCGGCTTTGGCCAGAACGCTTTCCGTGCTCAGGTAGCCGTAGCGACGCAAGGCCCTTAAGCCCAACTCCACCGGATCAATCTGGTCCACCGGGACGGTAGCATAAAGCCCTTTTTGGATCTTTTTTAGAATCCCCTTACGGGTATAGCGTGACAGTATGGTATAGAGAGTGTTTCGATTCGAAATACCCCAAAGAACCGCCAAGTCCTGAACGTGGTAAACCGACCGCTTATCTTGCAATAGCTTTTGCAGTTTTTGCTCTTTAGTTGCCATAACCTGTACACTTATGTACAGGTTAACACAACCCCCTTCCAGATCAAGGCCAAAGCTTCTCTGTTTCTCATAAAAATGTCCTCCGGTAAGAAGCCCGAAGGCAACCTATCGAAGGACATAGTCATTATAGGAAACTATATTTTTTTGTCAAGCGGTTTGATCAGTTTTCGACTTCATCTCCTCCAGCAGTCTCTTGGTTTCGGGAATGAGCACCCTTTTAGCCCATTCTTTTTGAGAGGCGTTAATCAGCTCTCCTAATCCATAAAGGACACTCTTGCCACTAAATTTAACATCAATGGCTTCTATCAGCCTCTGAATAAAGTCATTCAGCTCTACTCCCGTCCTTTCTCTGATTAAATCTGGGTTGGGACGAAAATATATCGTTAAAAAATAATGAATATCGAATAAATCACGCGGCACCGGGTTCTTCCGATCAATCAAAGCCACCATTTTGTTGGAAAGTGTCGTGGCCTCATCTTGAACGTTAATCTGAACCCCCATAAGCTGCTTAATCAAATATCGATTGTTTTGCCAGATTCTTTTATTAAACTCCAGTTTGACATTAGGCCGCCCCTTTTCATAATCAAAAAGGAAGAAGAGCGTGTGTCTTTTATTTTCCTGTTCCAAGATACGACCACGCTGGCTCAAAATCAAAGAAATGACTTCCTCATCTTTGGAAGTTATTTCTTTTAAAACATCAAAATCTAGATCCAAAGAAAGCCGGGGCAGGCCGTAAAAGATCATGCTAGCCGTTCCCCCCTTAAAAGCAATCTTTGTCCCTATGCTCCGGCTAATCTCTAAAAGAAGCATCGTCAACACTCTTTTATGAGCGTCAACGTCAATTCCCTGCTGAGTCATAATTACCTTGCAAAAGCTTTAGCTTTTTCTTGGACAAAATCGGGATAAATCTTTGAGAGCTCATCCAAATAAGTTTTGTTTATTTTCTGAGGCCGGTCAATGTTAAGTAGAAGCCCGTAGTAAAAACCATCAAGTATCGCCCTTTCGGGGCTAGCCACTGAGATGCCGGAATCTCTTTTAACGCCCCTCAAATCAAACAGAATACTATCCTTGATCTTATGGTACTGAAATACATATCCGGCCATTTCTGTTTTATAGCTGATAGAAGCAACTGAATCGATAGTTTGGCTCACCTGAAAATTAACATTGAAGTGCCTCAGAGCACTGTCAAGGGAGACATAAGAAGGCTCAATGATCGTATTGGCCAACTGGAGAGGATTGAGGTCTTTTCCAAAAAGATAATAACCTCGGCCAATCCTAGTTAAAATTCCATTATCAACCATTCTTTTTACAGTTGTGCCGAACCATTTCTGATCTATTTTCCACAGCTGACGCAGGTTTCGGGCAGAAAAAACATTTTTCTCAGATTCTTGTAATGTTTTTATACGCTGACTGTTATTCATGTAGATAAGCAATGATAATATACAAATTGTATATTACCATTGTATATAATTCATAAATCTTGTCAAGCAAGTCATCAAATTCCATCTTAGCTAAAATTCAATCATTAGACGGAGATTGATGCATAAAAATTCCTCCGGTAAGAAGCCCGAAGGCAACCTATCGGAGGATGTAGTTATTATAAGAAACTGTAGTTTTTGGTCAAGAGATTTTGGTCGGTATTTAGTTAATCATAATATTTTAAGCACAATCACCCTTTCAACCTGATTCTATTCTAGTAATGGCATTCAGTCACAAAATCAAAACCTTTCCATCTCAAAAAGAAGAGCTTTCCTGAAGTCCTTCAGGATCAGGTAGTGGCTGACCGGTAATAAAACCCCCAGCTCTTCTTTAAAATTAATCTTAGCTGTTTTTAGGGTTGCTTTAATCTCTTGCAGACTATCTTGAGTCAGAAATTTCCTTAAAAGAGGATTTCTTAAAATAAAATATAAATCGTAATAATCCCTGGGCTTTTGGCGATAAAGTAGAGCAGCTGTTTTCTCTTTTACCAATTCTGCCCCAGACAAAGAAATCAAGGTGTAAGAAGGAACATAGCGATTGACAATGGTAGTAACCTCTCGGTCCACTTTTCGGTCTTGGCGCAGAGAAATATCGAATTTTATCCCCTCTTCAAAGTCATGCATTCGATAATTAATTAGGCCTAGATAACCGCCAGAGGTTGGCTTGGCCTCTTTCAGGGCCATATCCATCCCCTGCTTTTCAGCGACTGAAAGAACTTTGAGAAAGGCTTCATCTAATTGTTCCGGAAGAATATTCTCCCCGGTAAAATCAAGATCTTCAGAAAAACGGGGACTGCCGTAGATTATTCTCAGGGCTGTTCCGCCCTTGAATAGCAGATTTTCAGATTCTGACTGCTGGTAAAGAAGTGACAAAAACAGGTGCTGGGCATATTCCCGAACAACGTTTTTTTCAGTAGCCTGGAATTCTTTAGCCAATTCTTTTAAACTTTCCAAACTCAGCATAAATATCTTCAACTAATTGATTTATTTGAGGTCGTTGAAAAAGCCCAACCTGCCGGAGAAGCTTCCCCCGGTCTATTTTGGCTAAATCCATCCTTTCATAACAGAAAGACCTCTTTTTTAAAAAAGCGAAATATAAATAATCAGCCAGCGCTTTTTCTGGTTCGGCCATCAGAATGGTGTCACCCTGGTGTTTTACCGGCCGATAACCGGCATAGGCTCCCCTTTTCACCCTATGATAGGTGAAGCTAACCCCTTGGATTTCGAAGGTTCGAGTAACTCGGGCCGTGGCCGAGGTAACGGCATAAATGGTTTCCGGAATAATTCCGTAAAACGACAGAGCCGTATCAAAAGAAATATATGAGGGAGGGAAAAGCCGGTTGGCTATTAAATAATGACTAGCTGGAGAGTCAGCCACCATATAAAGGCCGTTGCGTAATTTAACAAAAAGCCCATCTTGGCTGTGAGTTTTAATGAACCAGCGGGTCGCCTGTTCCGAGACGCCAAAGATCCTTTTAAATTCCATCGGAGTAAAAAGGCTTAACTTCTTTTCTTTTAATGTTTGAATAACCTGGTGAGGCTTTAACTTGGTAGACATGTTCTGTTTCGGTAAAAGTAGTAACAACTACTAAAAATGAAACGTCATCTAAGGTTATTGTATGGCTCTAACGGAAATTGTCAATCCTATCCAACAAAAGAACATGATGGACCAAACGGAAAGAAAATGAATATGTACAGAATAGGAGAACTATTAGCATCATCAATTTTGAATAAAAATTCCTCCGGTAAGAAGCCCGAAGGCAACCTATCGGAGGATGTAGTTATTATAAGAAACTGTAGTTTTTGGTCAAGCGGTTTTCCTGGTTGAGAGATTTTTCTAACTATTTTGTTCTCTTTGGCTTGATATTTTTTATTAATATCATTTAGACCAGTTAATCGTATCATTTTGATACTATTGTTATAATCAGAAGATACGATTGCGGCTATTTAACTGATTCAAGCGCGTTCGGAGAGGGCATTCGTCTAAACTAAAACGTCAAAGGCCGGACCTTTGATATTTTTAGTTATGACAACTCAGGATGTGATAAGTAAGGAGATTTTACGAATGGTCTCTGCCATGACTTTTTCCGGAGCTTTTTCAATAAATTCCACTCTCCTCTCGTCAAAATCAAAAGTTCTAATTTGATCGGCTAAAATCACCCCCTTTGTGCCAATGCCTTTTAACTCCACCTCAAAGGGATAATTTTTCTTCTGGCTTGTTATCGGACAAAAAAGAGCCAGCCCCGATTTTTCGTTATACAAAGAGGAAGAAACTACCAACGCAGGCCTTTTGCCTTTTTGCTCGTGCCCTTTAGCAAAAGGAAAGATTATCCATGTTATATCTCCTTTTTGCGGAACATACTTTGTTTTGGGCTTTACCATGCTTCTTTTCCTTTCGGCTTATCTTCGGGAAAGCTCAAAAAATGCTTATTTTCTTCTGTAATACGATTTACCAAATCTTTTAATTCTCTATTTTTGCCTTTTATGACAAGACAATCTTCCTGTCTTTCAATTTCCACTTCCTCGTTCTCATAAAGCCCAATTGCCTCCGCTTCTTTTTTGGGAATTCTTATGGCAAAACTGTTTCCCCATTTTTTTACTTTTTTGTTCATTGGTTTTTGTTTGGTGATCTTAATGTTTTTTATGACCTTTGTATCTACATTATATATACATTCTTTTTAGTGTCAAGGTGCTTGTGCTTTTCCTTTGTACACCCCAAGGGGGTGTTCTGCAGAGCCTATCTGGCAATACACTTAATAATGGAGTTCCTTCTTCCAAGACATTCTTGGTGTGTGCTCCATTTATATTTTTTCTTTTTTTTCAGATGATCTTTTTGAAAAAATTGAATGAAAAATCCGGAGCTTGTAAGTTCAAGCATCTTGAAGTTGTTCCCCGTCCTGAGCCTTACTCTTTCTATTTAGGACAATGAAACAACAATTGACTCACAGTCTCTTTAATATTTCAGCGTATTCTTCAACGCTTATTCCTAGCACTCTCAGGTTGTTCCGGATAACAAAAACCGGTATTTCCGTATCTTTAGGGAAAACAACCGGTCTTTTGAGCCCCGATCTTTCGTAGATCAGATGATCGCCCCGGGTTCTTTTATAAGTACATCCAACAAATCTCAGAAATTTCTCAAACTTTTTCCAATGAATGGGAGATATTTTAGGCATAAACACTCACCTCTTGTGACTCTTGGGATATCACCACCGAAGGAGTCCACTGCCGACGTATCTTCCGCCAGCCCAGTTCTCTTAAAACTTGATCCATCGTTCCCCTTTCTGCTAACTCTTCGAAGAAAGCAGAGGAGGCTTCAATAAAGCGTCTTTGGGCCTCTTTGTAGGTTTTGCCCGAAGTTGACAAATCAATGGCCGGGGAATAGGCCACTATTCGGCTACCCTCTCTAATAAACGAAACCGGTAAAGAAAAGTTTAACTTTGTTTTGGCCATCTTTTAAACTTGGTTTAGCTGTCTAGAGTTTAGCAAACTGAGGGGGTTTGTCAATTTGAGACGTTTTTGCTTGATGCTGATGCCTGCTTTAAGAACAATAACCTCGGTTTATTTAATGGAGCATTCCGCCAAAACGGACAACAATATTTAATAAAAAGTCCTCCAATAAGAAGTCCGAAGACAACCTATCAGAGGATGTGGCCATTATAGAAAACTATATTTTTTTGTCAAGCAGTTTTCCTGGTTGAAAGATTTTTCTGGCTATTTTATTCTCTTTGGCTTAATTTAAATATTTTTTATTAATATCATTTAGACCAGTTAATCGTATCATTGTGATACTATTACGATAACCAGAAGATACGATTACGGCCATCTAACTGATCTAAGCGCGTTTGGAGAGGGTATTCGTCTAAACCAAAATGTCAAAGGCCGGGCCTTTGATATTTTTTATTATGACGACTCAGGATGTAATCAGTCGGGAGATGTTACGGATGGTCTCTGCTATAACTTTTTCCGGAGCTTTTTCAATAAATTCCACGCTCCTCTCATCAAAATCAAAAGTTCTAATTTGATCGGCTTAAAAGATAAAAATTATCAACAAGATTATTAAAACGATAATTTTCTTTTTATTGTTCTTTAGCCAATCAATCATTTTTTTAAGTTTTTTAATCTACAAACAAAGTTCCTTATGGTTTAAATATTTTTTGGGCTTATGTTAAAAAATATTTAAGATTAAAACAAAAAGTCGCTCCAGAATTGGAGCGACTTTTTTCCTATCTCAGAATTAACAGATAACTCTTATCAGCTTGCGTAATTCAACGTCTGATCAGTCAAAGGCAACTCATTAACTCGAAAATCATCTGTCCAATCAGTCGTTGTGACACTGTGAGCTGACGCCGATCGATCAGTCCAGACAAATGAAGCCGAATAAACGACCGACTCTGACAGAACAAGACCTAAGTCAGAGTTGTTCGCAGCAACCTTTGAACCCAGGGCATAACCCGTGTCGTTGACAGTTAGTGTAAATGTATCAACGCCAGCGGTATCGAGCCCAGCTACATTAAATATGGCCCGTTTACCGGTTTTGGTAATAACAATCGACTTCACTGTAGTCATTGCCTTAGTGTCATTAGCCGGCACTTCGTTCCCGCCACCATCGGTGGCATCATATGCCTTAGCGGTCCAACCGCCAGCAGATATCAACGTACCTCCAAAAGGACTCAATGTGTTAACTCCGCTGGTAAACGTAGCTGTAACTGTTAACGTTTTGCCATTATCGTCAGCCGCAGTAAGACCATAAGCCTGACTCACTTTATTAGCAGGATTGCCAACAACATTCGCGTGATCTGTAGCCGCAGTAACACTAGGAACAACATTCCATCGAATGTCATCGACAGTTGCCCCCTGACTATTGTCAACATCAGCATAGATGTAACCACTGGCCGCATTGGTTGCCAAAGCGGCGTTCGATGCTGTAAAGGTTGTGGTCGGTCTAGAAATCTTAGTGCTGACATACTGACCAGCTGAACCGGCAGCCGAAATAGTTCCTCTCAGCTCATAAGTTCTGGGAACACTAACCAATTGCTCATTGTCGGCAATAAAGGTAATGGTTCCTGATGTCGCCGTGCTGGCGCCTAAATTGGCAGCAATAGCCGTACCATCAACATTGGCTCCAGCAGTAACATCATAAAGAACCGGACTGGCAACGCCAATGGCTTGAGTCTTGGTAACATCAAAGAGTAATTTCTTCCAGCCAATTGAATCGCCATTTGCCGCAACTGTGAACTTAGCTAAGGTGCGAACACCATTTGACAAGATTGTTGAAGGCAGGGCAACTGTAGTTATGGTTGGAACGGCTTTGTAGGTATACAAAGCATTACCCGCCAAATTTACAGTCGTATCACCTGATTCAACACCAGTTGAAGATGGGCGATAGCGATAAGAGGTTAATGTAACAGTGTTATTAGCACCAGTTGTACCGGCTCCCGCACCAATTGAACCCAACTCTAGCTGCACCGAGATA
>JAKQBO010000027.1 GCA_029559515.1 bacterium | reverse complement strand
TAGAGTAAACTAAGGAAACCGTGTTCAGAGCCACTTCTTTACTAATTTTGCGAGGCGTGTCCAGCAGCCAATAAGTTACGGACTCGGCATTAATGGATCGGCTGACGGTAGCGATGGCGGCTGATTCCTCTAGGCTCCTAGAGCCGGGCCCGACAAACGCATCTTCAAGAGTAACCTGCAGATTCTTTCGAATATTATCTAGATGAAGCTGTGTTTCATGGCGGGGAAGATCTATTAGAGATTCTTCGGCTACTACAGTTCTTCCAGTCAGAGAGATGGTTGTCAGCGCGATAGCAAAAAGACAGCCTATGGTTTTTTTAGAGAACATAAGCAAGAGGTAGGTTATTTAATTTGAGCAGCGGCTAAGGATTGGTAAAAATCTTCTTGACAATCTTCTACGTAGCCTTCAGAAAATCTTGAGAATATGTCCAACAAATACTGGTCATCCAGAGGAGCGATAACTTCACTTGAGTAACGACCGTCTTCTGAAAGATGAGACCAGTCAAATCCCAGCTCTCTTCCAATAGGAATAACTTCTCTCCGGTCAAGAGCATCTAAAACATCATCTCCTAGCAGTTCGATATTGTCTTTAGCTACCTGCCACCTAATAGGTGCTTGGCCGAACCTTAGATCGATAGAGCACCCTTCTATTACAAAGGCGTCATCATAAAAGGTGCTTCCTTCGGTCCAAGCATCAACCCTGGCTCCCTGAAGAGTGTCTTCTATTGGTATAATTCTAACGTTCCAATTGTCAGGCAGAATCATTCGAAATTCAGCTGGCTTGAAGTATATCTCTGTTCCTAGAGAAGTTGGCTGAAGCTGATAGTCCTCAGCTTCGCTCCATTGAACTTGGTCCAGAAGAATTGCCTCTGGGGGCATATCGTCTGAGGATCGAGATAAGTAAACACCGAACACAATAGCAATAATGGCAATGGAGGCAACAATGATAATGACAAGTTCAATTTTGTACTGTTTGTTCATAATAATTGAAACACAAATTTAAGGATGATTTTTTCCTCCTCGAAATTAATCCTCCTTGGACCCATTGTTGCGCCTCCTCAGTCCTCCTTATGCGGACATTATGCCAAGAATAGGTCATTCAATCAACTTAACTTTTCCCCATTTTGTTTTAATGAAATGTCCGTTATAATAGGCAGGCATGGTTGAGAAATTTTTTAACGAAGCCTTTAAACAAGCTCGGCAGGCGATAAAGGAAAATTCTGGCGGACCCTTTGGCGCAGTCGTTGTCCATCGCGATCGGATTATCGGCCGCGGAATGAACACTGTCTTAAGAGATCATGACCCGACCGCTCATGCTGAAATAAATGCCATTAGAGAAGCGGCCGGAAAGATTCAGAAGCATAATTTAGGAGAGTGTTTTTTAGTGTCAACTTCAGAGCCTTGTCCGATGTGCCTAATGGCGGCTCACTGGGCCGACTTGCAGAAAATTTATTACGCCGCGCCTCATTCTTTGGCCAGGCAATATGGTTTTCGAGACGAGAAGCTAGCTCAAATGATTGACAACAGCTACATCAGGGTAATCGCAGTTGATGATTTTTATCAACAAGCTGAAGACCTTTTTAAGCTTTGGAAAGAGCAAGGCAGTCAAGTGTATTAAATTTAAATTGTGGGATTACGGTCAAAATGGTGGCCGGCCAGGTCTGTACGCACCGAGCCTCTTCTCTAGGGGCGGTGGCTGATGTCTGCTGGTTTGGCTTCTTACAAGGGGAGGCCGTCCTGTTTTTATTATCTGGCGGATGTATTATCTGGGTTTGGATCCGACAGCTGGGGGAGAAGGGTTAGGTTGACATCTTGTCTTTTTCTGTTATAATCTTCCATACAAAGGTCGCTTCAATTAATTTGTTAAGCTAACTATTATGAAAATTAATCAACGCAAAAAAGACGATCAAAAGTCTGTGGAGGCTTACTCGCCTCAGGGCGGTCCGCTCTCTCTGCGCGAGGCGATGAATCGCCTCTTTGATGAGAGCATTTGGGACCCCTTCGATCACTTTGGCTCTCTCTGGCTGAGTGGCGATGAGCGGGGTTTTGTCCCGCGAGTTGACGTCTCGGATAGCGAAAAGGAAGTTGTGGTAACAGCCGATGTTCCGGGCGTCGATCCGGACAAGATTGAAATTGAGGCGGACGAAGACAGCCTGACCATCAGCGGAGAGTCGGAGCGAGAAGAAAAAGAAGAGAAAAAGTCTTACTATTGTCTGGAGAGAGAATACGGGCAATTTCGCCGGATGATTTCCTTGCCGGCCCGAATTGACCCCGAAAAGGTTAAGGCGAAGGTTAAGGACGGAGTGTTAACGATTACTCTCCCTAAAACCAAGGAGAGTAAGCGTCACCAGGTCAGGGTTGAGAAGTGATGCTAAAAAGCAGGTCGCTTCATGGGCCTGCTTTTTTCGTGTTATACTGGGACAAAATATGACGACAGTTGCTGTTACTTTTGTTTTAGGGCTTGGCCTGTTTTTGGCCGGAATTTTTCTTTTTGCTCGCCATGCTGAAAAAATCCTTGGCTCAGATGTGAAAGAAATGCTAAAGCGGGCCGAAGGCCACAAGTGGTTTTATCTTTTTTTAGGCATTGGCGTAACGGCTATTGTCCAAAGCAGCTCGGTTGTTTCTTCAATCGTTGTTGGTCTGGTTGGTAGCGGAATAGTTTCTGTCTTTTCCGGAATTATTATACTGGCCGGCTCGAGCATCGGTAGCACCATTACCGCCCAAATTATCTCAATGCCGATCATTACTTATGGGCCGTTGCTGATAGCGATTGGCTTGGTGCTCTGGACCTTCGGACTGAGCGGCAAGTATATTAAAATTCTTGGAATCGGGTCCTTTAGTCTGGGGCTTTTATTTGTCGGCTTAGTACTAATGACTGGAGCGTTTGCCGGGATAGAAGAGACTAGCTGGCTGGCCCAGCAAATCAGTTGTTTTGCTGAATCGCTCTGGCCGATGTTTCTGATTGGGCTGTTGGTGACCATTGTCTTGCAGTCTTCTTCAGTTTCCGTTGGCATCAGCATGGCCATGGTCGCCAGTGGCTTAATAACTCCTCTGGCCGCCATTCCCTTCGTGTTAGGGGCGACGACGGGGACAAATATTACTGTTAATTTAGCCTCCTTGATCACTTCGCGCCCGGGAAAGATAATGGCCCGCGGCTTCTTTGTTTACCGTCTGGCCGCGGCTCTGCTGGCGATGCTTCTGATAGGGCCTTTTTCTTTTCTAGTTGGTTTGGTTACGGCTGATCCGGCTACGGCTCGTTTTGTGGCCAACGCCTATACTCTGTTTAATGTTATGGCTGCTATTCCCTTACTTTTCTTAGTTAAACATATTGCCAAGGTGGGAGCCTGGCTTTCGCCGCCCGGCGAGCTGTCTCCGAAAGAGTTTATTGCCAAAATTAGGAAAAAGAAGGCCAATCATCTTGGCAATTAGGTAGACATGGGCTATACTTAATACATCTAATCGGGTCGACTTTTGTTAGTTAAATTTAAATTAATTAATTTTTAAAAATACATGAATTCTCAAGCAGTTAGTCTTTCCGAGGCCTTTACTTCTTCGCTGGCCGACCTCTGGTCCGGCTTAGTGGGGATTATTCCCGACATTATAGGGGCAATTATTCTGTTAATCATTGGTTTAATTTTAGCCAAATTGCTGGCTAATTTGGTCCGCTGGGTGGTGAAGAAGGTTAAAGTCGACCTTCTTTTTGAGAAAACCAAGATTACCAAGAAGTTTGAAGACGTTGGTTTTCATTTTATTCCTTCAGAAGTGCTGAGCTGGATTGTTAAGTGGTTTATCATCATTGCCACCTTTATGGCGGTCGCCGATACTCTTCGGCTCCAGGAGGTAACCAATTTCCTACGCGAGATCGTCCTTTACATTCCGAATGTGATCGTGGCCATCTTGATTATGGTCATCGGTTTAATCGTGGGCGACTTGGCTAAGAACTTTGCCAAGAAAACCCTGCAAGCTTCCAATCTAACCGAGAAGAGAGCCGACAACCTCGGCCGGCTAGCCAAGTATGCCGTAGTTATCTTTGCGGGCATGGCTGCTCTGATTCAACTAGGCATTGCTGCCGAGTTGGTTCAAATTCTCTTCGCTGGTCTTGTTATCACAGCCGCGCTAGCCTTCGGCCTTGGTGGCAAGGACCAGGCTAAGAAATGGCTAGAGAGTCTCTTTAATAACAATTGACTTAACTAAGCGCCCGTCCGAACCATTTCGGGCGGGCTCTTGGGATCTTATGAGCAAAAAAATACTTATTGTTATTATTGTTTTGGTGGTTATGTTAGCGGCGGGCTTTCTCATTGCTCAGTCGCGCTTTGAACAGGTTGAGCGTCCGACCTCGGAAGACTCAGACAACGGGTCTGATGGTCAGGTGGCGGCCAGCGTGCGGGACCGCCAGATTCGTGATTACTTGGTTGAAAATTACGGCCAGGCCGATTTCCAGGGACGCGTTTATTGCGACTACGACCTCTTTGGTCAGGAAGAGCCAAGCGACTCGGTTACCTATTATCTCTGGGCTCTGTGCCAAGAATATTACTTTGACCAGGCGAGCGAGCTCAAAAAGGGAGCTCAGGTTAGCGGGCCGGTAATCTTAGAGACAGAGATTGTAGATGGTCACCTGATTATTTGGAGTCATCAGTTCTTTATCGATGACCCAGAAGGGGCTTACGCTCGCTTTCCCGAAGACTATCATCAGCGGCTTGGTCTGGAGACGGAACGGACTAGCCGTTTAGAGCGGTCGATTAATAATCGGGCCGAAGTCGATCTACTTCCGGGAATGGGTAAATAAAAAGGCGCTCACAGGGCGCCTTTTTTAGATTTTAGAAGGCGCGGAGATTTTTTAAAATTGACAGTGGCCCCGCCGCGGGTTAAAATTAACTCAGTTGTTTAGATAAAAAACATTTTATTAACTTTAAATTAATTTTTATAAATATGATCTCTTTAGGTAAAAGATCTCTATTATTAATCAGCCTGGCGATTGTGGCTGGTGCCGCTTTCTGGAATATCGGTCTGCCGACAGCCACAGCGGAATGTTGCCCCCGGAAGGAGGTTCAGGGGATTATTATCGTCCCGATATATGAATTTTCATTGACTGTCGGCGGCCAGGGCTCGGGCACGGTTAACATTAATCCGCCCGGCATCTCGACAACACAAAGTATTACTCGAGACTACGACGGAGGAGAGACGGTAAGCCTAACGGCTTCGGCCGCCAGTGGCTCTACCTTCGCCGGCTGGTCCGGCGACTGCTCCGGCAC
This sequence comes from bacterium, assembly GCA_029559515.1. Classification (GTDB taxonomy): domain Bacteria; phylum Patescibacteriota; class Minisyncoccia; order Minisyncoccales; family UBA1441; genus UBA1441. The sequence goes on along the minus strand of JAKQBO010000027.1, from coordinate 3,817 downwards.
CGGCCACTGTAGTGTTGTCATGGATGCAGACCGTTCGGTCGCGGCGATCTTTAATAAAGATGCTTCAGTCGAGGGGGGATGCTCTTTGTCGGTTTCCAAGACAAGTGTCGGGACAGGCGAGAGTCTTAGTCTTACTATTGAGGCTAGCCACCCTGACGGGATCTATCAACTCCGCTATCATAATGGCCAAGACTGGATGGGTAAGTATGAGTGTTATGACCAGCAGAACTGTGCTGGAACCTGGGACATTACCCACAGCCAACCCGGAACCTATCACTACACCGGAGGCTTTTATACGCCTCGTGGCACCTGGCTCTTTGGCTGGCAGAGTGAGTGGATTAGTTGCTCGGAGAATATAGCGGTGACGGTGACAGACACTCCTGATCCGGCTCAGCAATATACTCTCTCGGGAACTATTATTGGGACCGGTCTGGTTAAGGTCAACCCACCCCATACCGACTATGATGCTAGCTTTAGCCAAAGCTATAATAGTGGAACTTCGGTAACTTTAACGGCGATTGACAAACATGCAATTATTCCTGAGGAATGGAAATTCGCCGGCTGGTCAGGAGCTTGTTCCGGCACCAGCTATACCTGTACTGTTGATATGACGCAGAATCGTTCAGTCACAGCTACCTTTACCAAGAGTACAGAACCACCGATTGAGAGAAAATGTGTTCTCTCGGCCACGCCAATCAAGGTTAATAAAGGAGAAACCTTTGAGGTGCGAGCCGAGATCGATGATCCGGATGGTATTGGCTTTGTGTATCTAAGGGAAAATGGCACGTATCTTGAAGACGCTTTAAACTGTTTAGGCGATCAATATTGCGGAGCTACTTGGAGTATTATTCAGTCTCAAGCTGGTAACTATACCTATCGCAGCGGCTATTATACAGGAAAAAGTGGCCAGACGGGCGATAAGGTCTGGGTGGCTTGTCCGGGCCAGGTTACGGTAACAGTTGAAGAAGAAGTTCCGGGGCTGGAACAGCGCACTCTTTCTTTGAATGTAGCCGGAGATGGCTCGGGAACAGTTAAGCTTACTCCGCCAGGCGTCGAAACAACCATCAGTATCAGCCGTAAATATGATCATGGCGTAACTGTCACTTTGCAAGCTTCGGCTTACACCGGTTCTACTTTTGCCGGCTGGTCAGGAGCTTGTTCCGGTACTGGCAGCTGTACCATTAAGATGGATCAGAATCGTTCAGTTACAGCTACCTTTGATAAAGATGAGTCGACAGAAGAAAAAACACTTTCTGTGTCTAAAAGCGGTACCGGTTCGGGTACCGTCACCAGCAGTCCCAGCGGCATTAACTGCGGGACTATCTGTTCAACTACTTTTAACCATGGGACTTCAGTTTCTTTAACGGCAACTCCTAACAGTGGCTCAAGCTTTGCCGGCTGGTCAGGTGCTTGCTCAGGAACGGGACTGAGCTGCACCGTCACCATGACGGCGGATCGTTTAGCGACGGCGACGTTTGACGCTGAAGATGCTCCGGGGGAATATATTCTCAATGTGGTCAGTAAACTAGACGGACAGGAGGTCGCAGGAGTGAAAATCAGTCGTGTCTCCGGGAATGTTAAAGCGGGAACTACTAATTATTCTGTAGTTAACCAAGAGACGATTATCGGCGTTCTAAGAGCTCCAGAGACCTCAGGAGAGGCTTCCTTTAGCCACTGGTCGGAGTGCCAATCTTCGCTTGGAAGAGAGTGTAAAGTTGTGGTAGGCGAAACGACGATAGATGGCTTGCCTATTAAGACGGAATCGGAGTTAACGGTAACGGCTCATTATGCTACTGAATCGGCTATTGAGGCGGGCTGCAAATTGACCATTGAGCCAAAGGTGGTTGACAAAAAAGAAACCTTCCTCTTAACCGCAGAAGCTCAGCATCCAGATGGAATTACTTACGCCTTTTACCATGAGCGGGGGACTAAAGATGGCTGGCGAGACCGCTCCTATTGCCATGATCAGAAAAATTGCACGATAGTCTGGCCTCTGACTCAAAGCAATTCTGGAACATATGAATACGCAGTCGGATTTTACACTCCAACTGGCGAGTGGTTTGAGTGTCCCCAGACAGCTCAGGTGGCCGTAAGAGGGAATTTTAATGTCACAGTCCGAAGCAGTATCGATGGTACTTTACAGGAAGGAGTTGACATCTCTCGCATTTCTGGAAAATGGTTTACTGGCGGGATAACTGAGTATCTTATCTCTGACTGGGCGCCTTTTAAGACTACTCTGAACGCGCCTCGAACTTACCAGGGAAATGAATTTGACCACTGGGAAGGCTGCACTATTAGCATCGGGCGTTGGTGTACGGCTCAAGTTGGCCTGTGGCCTTACAGCGCTAGTAAGACAATTACTGCCCACTACACACCCATCGAACCAAGCTGCAGTTTATCGGCACCTAAAAGAATTGAAGCAGGCAGGACTTTTCAAATCAGAATGAAAATCCGGCATCCGGAAGGGGTTGATTATGCTCGTTATCGGGAGACGGGCGGAACTTGGTCAGATGCTTTCGACTGTGGCGACGATTATGAATGCACAGCTTATTGGAACCTTAGTCGCGATCAGCTGAAAACCTATAAATTTGAGGGTGAATTTTACAGCGTCAATGGAGAGCAGTTTAGCTGTGGCCAAACAATTCAGGTTACGGTCCAGGAGAGAGAGCCAGAGGTTCCCGGTCCAGAACCCCAACCAGACGAATGCCAAGAAGGTGAAGTCTGCTGTGTAGTTATTATCGGAGGGGGAGCAGATCACTACATGGAAGAGTGCCGTAACGGTCAGTGGGTTAACACAGGTGAGCCCTGTGTTCTCCCGCATCCGGAGTGTAAAGAAGAAGAGGTTAGCTGTTTTAACGGATCAGTCTGGCTTTGTTCAAGCGGCTATTGGGTTAAAACCGACGAATCTTGTTCTCCTTAACGAAGATAGGTCGCCAGGGTGCCAGAAATCGGCTGTTACTTGGATTAATCAAAAAGTCTATATTTGCTCCGACGAACAATGAGTTTCATCAGGCGATACTTGTTATCTTGATTAGTTGAAGAAATGGCCGGTTTTGGAAACTTTTTTCACAGACAAGACTTAGGTTGTCTTTAATCGACCTAGAGCAATTACAAGAGGTTTAATATGTTGGGGTAATTGCAGAGACTTGTCGTGCTGGTGTGCTTTTTGGTTGCTGGTGGTTTGTCGCTGGGAGCGGATTTCTCAGTAGAAGCTGCAGATAGAACATGCCAGATTGCTCTTGCTTAAACAAACATTAATCTTGGAGAAACCGCCGAGCTAAAGCTGGCAACCTACAGCTCGGGAGGAATTTACCAACCGCCAGTCAAATCACTTACAATGAAGGGTGGAATGTATGCCAAGGCTACTTTGATCACGGAACTAGATTAACCCGGCCAGGCGAAGTAATATACGGTGCAGCTGATTTAGTCTCTTTTAATATTGGCTGGGAGCCTATTTCGGGGAGACGAGATCTGCTTGTTGGCCATAGACGGGAGCCGCACCGTTTCCGCTATTTTCAAAGAGCCAGAAGAGACGGAATACTCTTACCGTTTCTAAGGTTGCATTCGATATGGAGGAAATTTTGGCGTTAAAGTTTAGCCAGAGTGATTATTGGGGTATGGCTGGTATTCATTTAGGAAGCTTCAGCCGGGCAGACAGTGTCTTCTGTAGACCGATTCTTGTGGCGCCACAGAGTGTCTGAAGTCGGAAGCACGAGTTGCTTCTTGGCCCGAGGCCGGTATTGAATGAAGCCGGCGCTGTGATTTTTAATCTCGAGGTGTTACTATAAGAGGGTAGCTAATTTATATTATGGCATTA